>JALVFC010000197.1 GCA_027030285.1 Thiotrichaceae bacterium
ACGCCCGGAAGATGCTGAAAATGAGTTTCTGTGGCCATCACGGCGTACCAGGATGTCGCTTCGGGTACCCAAAAACCGTCTTGAGGATGCAAAACAGCTGACAGGAAAAACCCTGGTAGTTCATGGCAGTGAGATCAAGCTTGGCAATAGCAAGGTAAAAGAGCTCACCAATGCCTCGGTGATTTTCTCAAGACACATCCTTTCCGATAAAGATGAAGATGAACAGGCATTCCTGCAAAGGATGTTTCAGGAAATCCATGACCTGACAGGTGTCAAAGTTCGTAAAATGATCTGTGGCATCAGTAGTGTGATCGGTACACCACAGGGAAAACTACCCGCCAGACATTTAATGATAGCTGATCTGGAAAGCGATACTTCTATCAAGATTCAGCAATATGGGCTGGGTGAGGGGCGTCTGTTGGGCTGTGGTATTTTCTTGCCGCATAAAGGCATTAAGTCACTCAATAGTAGTGAATAAGTAATCAGCGCGATAAGCAGCTGGGGCGGTAAGTACATCCCTGTAAGCTCTGTGGCAGCATCCCCGCTGCCGAAGCCCTGATAACCAATAAGCTACAGCCTCGTATCATTATGCTGAGTAGTTACGTGAATAAAACCTTCTTGATATAACCCTTTTAGTATATAGGGTTACTCTGGATTATTTGCTAGCATGCTCCGCATTATCTGATTTCTATCGTTTGGTAGTCTGCTTGTCCGATTAAGTCCGAGTGGAATTTCTCGGTTGATCAAAAGCGCCTCAAATACTGCTAAACAGTGATTTAATGTAATAAGAGGTTCCACAATTATGGCAATTGAAGTAAACGGTAAGACAATTGAGCTTACAGAAGCAGGGAATTTAGCTAACCTGGAAGACTGGAATGAAGATGTTGCTAAGGCTATTGCTGAAGCAGAAGGTATTGGAGAGCTGACTGACAAGCACTGGGATGTCATCAATTACCTGCGTAGCGAATATTATGATAATGGTGGTAATCAGCCAATGGAGCGTGCCATAGTAAAAGCCATGGCTGCTCATTGGGGCAACAAAAAAATCAAAAGTAAAGACCTGTATAATTTATTCCCGCGTGCACCCAGCAAGCAGGGCTTACGTGTCGCTGGTTTGCCAGCAACGACTCGCAAGGGTGGTTATTAATTCCTACCCTAATGGGGTATACCGCTGTGGCATATAAAGCGGTATATTGCCTCCTGATTTCATATATGCTGTTGGAGAATTCTTATGAGCAAGAAAGCAGAGCTGATTAAAGAAATGCTTGAGATGCAAAGCAAGTTCATTGCAGATGAGCAAGCTGGTAAATTTGATGCAGAAGATTATTACATCGGTGAAGGTAAAAATTACCGTGATCGTTATCATGAGCTAGCTGCCGAAGTGCGTGAGATTGCATCTAAGGAAGTTAACTTCTGGAAATAAGCAAAATCCCTTGTTTCCTTAAAAAGCCACGCATTGCGTGGCTTTTTTTGTAAGTGTCCCGTTAATGTTTTTCTCTCAAATTCTTTTCAGTTACACTAGGTCTTCTGTTCTCAGGCAATCTGAGTAGTTACAACCATAACCATATAAGGAATCTCCATGGATGATCTGACACTGCCACATATTCTCTCCAGCCTGGTCTATGGTGTACTTGGTATTATTCTATTTTTTCTGACCCTGTTTATCATGGAAAAAATCACGCCGTATTCGCTGGAAAAGAAGATTACTGAAGAAGGTAATATCGCTGTGGGTATCGTGGTTGCCTCCATTATTATTTCGTTGGGATTGATTTATGCCACGGCCATTCGCTAGCTGTCTGAGACAACCTTGCTAACGAATACACGCTATTCCTTCAATCTGGCAATTAGGCAGCATGCCCGCTTCTGATCAGCATAAACACATTATTTTGCTATTTTCCGCATTTGTAATTGCCATTTGCGGGCTGATTTATGAGTTACTTGCGGGCACACTGTCGAGTTACCTGCTGGGTGACTCCATTTACCACTTTTCATTGGTTATCGGCATGTTTATGTCAGCGATGGGGTTGGGTGCATGGTTGTCACGCTTTATTGATCAGCAGCTTCCTGCGGCTTTTATTCATATCCAGATTCTAATTGGTGTAATCGGGGGCTTATCGACGACCTTGTTGTTTTTTGCCTTCGCCATTGTGCGAAACTACACACCCTTACTGTTTCTGCTGAGCCTGTTACTGGGAACATTGTTGGGTATCGAAATACCCCTGATTATTCGCATTTTAAAAAATCAGACCAGTCTCAAATTAAATGTATCCAATGTATTTACAGCCGATTATATCGGCGCCCTGATTGCTGCGTTGTTATTTCCCCTGGTTTTTGTCCCACAACTGGGGCTTATGAGAACGGGATTGTTTTTTGGCTTATTAAATATAGGTGTTGCTTTGCTGGCGTGGAAAGTATTCCAGCCGGAATTAGAGAACAAGCGTGGCTTAATCACAAAAATCCTGCTTGCTGCATTACTACTGATGGTTGCATTTATTTCCAGTCACACGATTAATAGCCACCTGGAAAGCAAGCTGTATCAACACGCCATTATCTATTCTGAAACTACACCCTATCAACGCATCGTGGTAACCCGCCATAAGCAGCGTACCCGTTTTTATATCAATGGTGCCTTGCAGTTTGATAGCCTGGATGAGTACCGTTATCACGAAACACTGGTGCACCCGGCAATGCAGATGGCACCTTCACATAGCAACATCCTGATCCTTGGCGGAGGAGATGGGCTGGCTGCCAGAGAAGTGCTTAAATACACAGATGTTGGCAGGATAACGCTGGTTGATCTTGATCCAGCCATTACGGCGCTTTTCAGACACAATAAACTGCTGCAAGGGATCAACAAAAGCTCACTTAACAACCCTAAATTGCATATTATCAATCAGGATGGCTGGAAATATATTGAGCACTCGGATCAGCTCTATGATGTCATTATTATCGATTTGCCCGACCCCAGTAATTTGAACCTGAGCCGCCTGTATTCAAAAACCTTCTATCGATTATTGCAGCAACACCTGTCACAATCTGGCGTGATGGTGACACAGGCTTCTTCACCACTGTACTCCCGCAAAGCTTTCTGGAGTATTGCAAAAACGCTGCAAGCAGCTGGTAACAGCGCAACTACAGCATGGCATGTGCACCCCTATCATACTTATGTGCCCAGCTTTGGAGAGTGGGGGTTTGTTTTGGCGACACGTATGAAGCGAGCCATAAGCTTGACGGATCAGGCAGCAACTGCGCTATCATTGAAATATCTAACGCCACAGCTTATGCAGTCTGCACAGCAATTCCCCGTTGATATGGCTGAGCTGGAGGTTGATATAAACAGTATCTACAGCCATCACTTGCTACAGTATTATCAGAAGGGTTGGGCTA
>JALVFC010000198.1 GCA_027030285.1 Thiotrichaceae bacterium
TGCGAAAAATACAAAAGGAATACCAGGAAAACCTTAAAATTTACAAGCCCGCCTACCCGCTCATGAAAGACCTGCAATATAAAATCAATGAGACTAAAAAAGAGATTAGTGCAGAAATAAAAGCAGAGAGACAAGCACAGCAAGAACAGGTTACTGCCACTCCTGTCACAAACCCGGCAAAAACCAGACTTTTAATCGCCAGAAAAAAAGAAGCCGCATTAAAGGCTGAGCTTGATGCTCTAAAGGAAAAGGCCATTTCAACCAGGGACAACATTATCGAATATCAGGAACTTAAACATGAAGTGGATACCAACCGCACACTTTATGAAAATCTCAGAAAACGACAAAAAGAGATCAAGGTTGCTGGCGGCGCAGACAAAAACAATCTTGCAGTAATAGATCCAGCAGTAGCACCCTTCAACAAACATAGCCCCAATACAAAACTGAATCTGCTTATTGGCACTCTACTTGGTTTTTTCTCATCTTCTCTAATTGCTTTACTAATGGGGCATAAGGATGATCGTATCAAGTCTGCAGAAGATATTGCTGCTATCTCTGATCTGCCAATTCTGGGAGTCTTCCCGTTTACCAAAGAGCTAGCTAGAAAAAAGGGGTTTATACAGGTTACAGACGATTCCTCTTCAACCATGGCAGAAGCATTCCGCTCGCTACGTACTAATATGCAGTTTGCCACTGCAGAAGGCATACCAAAAATACTCCACATAACCAGCTCAGAAGCAGGTGAGGGAAAAAGTAATACCTCTTTGAATCTCGCCAGTGTCTTTGCTCAAACAAAAAAATCGGTGCTACTGATTGATGCTGATCTTAGGAAACCTTCTGTGCATCGTTATCTGCAACTTGAAAATACGACTGGCCTGGGAACTGGTTTGCTAAATAACCTCAAATTAGAAGACCTTGAAACTCCAACTACACTTCCAGGTTTAACCGTGATTGCAGGTGAAGCAATAAAATCCACCCCAGCTGACTTACTCTCAAGTGATGAGATGGTTGAGCTGCTTGAAAAGGCATCAGATAAATATGATTTGGTAATTCTGGATTCACCGCCCATCGTCGGTCTGGCTGACTCTCTGGTTCTGGCAAACCGTGCATCAGCAACACTCTTTGTAGTTGCCAGCCACCAGACCACCAAGAGCCAGCTCGCCAGCGCATTGAAACGTATTCGCATGGGGTTTGGGAATGTTATTGGCTTTGCCTTCACCAAAACTCGCAAGCAGGAAACATCCAGTTATATTTATGATTATGGCGGAGAACATGCGTTTGCCCACCAAGCACGAAAATCAGAATTAACCGCGCCTCAGCCTCGCTGATACGTGTATTCACTTTTCGTCGCTTTTTCAAAAGATCCGGGTTGAAGTGTACTATTATATTACTTGAATTCGATATTAGTTAACTTTAATTAGCCATTACTGCTATACAGAGCTCCAGAAGAATGAAACCACAACAAAGAGATACGCAAATAGTCGCATTTAACAGCTCGACAACTATTTCACCTATCGCCCATCAACCGCAGCAACCAGAGTACCCTACTCAGCCTCCTGTAGCTGACCAAAATACTACTGATGTAAGAGATTTACTTGCTGCTTTGGGTAAAAGAAAATGGTTCATAGCTGGCATCACGGGTCTCACTGCCATTATCGCACTGCTTATTTCGCTATCAATGACTCCCGTCTATCGCGCTCAGGCCACCATAAAAATAGATCCGAATGAGAGAAATATTGTTGATTACGACATTAATACTGGTGCCAAAGGCTATCAGGAACACAAAGAATATATGCAAACGCAGTATAAACTCCTGAAAAGTAGGGCACTTGCAAAAAAAGTTATTGACAAGCTTGAGCTGGAAAGCACTCTGCTCTCAGAAGAAAAAAGCAAAAAAGCAAAGCCGTTTTATGCTGACTTTATCGCCGAGATCAAGAAGAAAGTCCAGCTGAAAAAAGATGAAACAGGATTGTCTGGTCAACAACAGAAAAAATTACCTCCGGCTGAACTTGCGTTTCTTAAAAACCTGACCGTTGAACCTGCTGGCAAGTCGCAACTAGTTAACATTTACTACCAAGCAAAAGATCCCGAACTTGCCCGGTCTATTGTTAACAGCTTAACTACCAACTTTATTCAGATGAATATCGACCGGAGAATTGAAGCCGCCAAAGATGCAGAAAGCCTCCTCAGAGAACAGCTTGTTTTAGCCAAAGCCAAGCTAGAGGAGTCAGAAGCCAAGCTCGTGAAACATGAGCGGGAAAAACATATCATTAATACCGGAAAGGACAAATCTCTCGTTTCAGACAGTATTGAAGAAATTAATAAAGCATACGCTAAAGCCCGAAGTGCTCGCATTGAAGCCGAGGCTGACTATAGGCGTCGGGGCAGCTCGTCAGGGCAGATGAAGACACTGGATAATACCGTTATTCAATCGCTAAAAGCTGAGTTGCAACGTTTACGTAGCAAATATCAGGAAAGCCTGCAAATCTACAAACCAGGCTATCCTTTGATGCAGGAATTACAAAACCAGATCCGCGTCACGCAAGCCAATTTAAACAAAGAATTGAAACTGGTTAAATCTGGAGCAAACCAGGATCTGAAGACACGCTATGAAGCAGCCTTGCAAAGAGAAAGAGAGCTGAAAAAAGAGCTTTCCAGAGAAGAAGCACGTGTTTTGGAATCACGTGACCGTAGCTTGGGACACAGCACCTTGCAACGTGAAGTTGAAACAAACCGCGAGCTATATGAAGGCCTGCTACAAAGAATGAAGGAAGTTGGTATTGCCCGAAATGTTGGTATCAATAATATTTCTGTAGTAGATACTGCCTACGCCCCATTTACCAAGTATAAACCTAACACCAAATTAAATCTTGCTCTGGGTATTTTGCTGGGTCTATTAACTGGTAGCTTGCTTGCGCTGCTGCTAGAACATGCTGATGACCGGATAAAAAGCGTTGAAGAGCTTAAGAAGCTTAGCCAGTTACCCGTTTTAGGCATTTTCCCCAATGTCAAACTTAAGTCTAATAAGAACACTCGCCAGGCAGTATTGGTAACTGACCATCCTTCTTCAGCCATCGCAGAGGCATTCCGCTCCCTGCGTACCAATATGCTGTTCGCCACCCCTGAAGGTGTTCCCAAATTGTTGCATCTGACCAGTTCAAGCTCTGGAGAAGGTAAAAGTAATACAGCTATTAATCTGGCGATTGTCTTTGCACAGGCTGGAAAATCTGTACTCATTATTGATGCAGATCTACGTAAACCTTCATTACATAAGTATTTAAAACTTAATAACTCCGTTGGGCTTAGTAACTATATTAATGAAGAAGTCAGTATTACTGAAATTGAAAGGGAAACAGATTTTCCTGGACTGACAGCTATAACAGCCGGCTCATTTACTGCCAACCCTGCGGACTTCCTCTCCAGTAATGCCATGCTAAATCTGCTCAAACAGGCTGCGGATGCATACGACCTGGTAATTATAGACTCTCCTCCCGTCATGGGACTTGCTGATGCCCTGGTACTCTCAAACCGTTCAACTGCAACGCTATTCGTTGTAGCAAGTCACGAAACGGAGAAAAAACACATCTTGGGGGCTATTGAGCGATTGAAGATGGGATACGGAAATGTCATCGGCTTTGTACTGACCAAGGCAAGAGAAGGTAAAAAATCCGGGTATGGCTATGACTATGATTACGGTGATACCTGGCATGAAGGCAACAACGTTGCCCGGCTGGAACTAAAATCACTAAAATCATAGCAATACATACTCAGCTCCTGAGATATATTCAAGTCATTGTGCCAGAAGGTTTTTCTTTTTCTGGCACAATTCCCAGACTATTACATCCTTTCTGTTCAGGCTTTAGCGATCAATATTATAGATAAAATCCAGTCCTTGCTCTTCCCCTGACTCGGCCTGTAAGGACCACTTGTTGCTTATCTTGTAATCAACAGCAATTTTGTTAAAAGTATCAAATAAACCCGTGATATAGCGTATATATAGCTTCGGTCCTAACCTTTTTCCTAATTGCAGCTTATTCTTTTTATAATCAGCATAAGTGATGATATTGACATCATCCAGACCTACAGACCCACCAATTCGGTTCAGGATACTACTGCCACTGCTGATACCCAGTGTTCTCACAGCTTGCACCAATAACTGACTCTGATCTCCTGTCGTGTTTGCCAAACTCTGTCCGGTAACCAAATAGCTTAATGCGTCACTCTCTGAGAGTGGCGGATCAGAAAATATAGTTGATTTTGGTTTTTGTAATGTTCCAGCCAGATTAATACCCACTTTTATATCATCAACACTACGTGTTGCACGGATATCCAAACCAGGATTAGCCAATGGACCATGAAAAACCAGCACACCATGCTCTATTGTTAGCCGCTGACCATAGGCACGATATTCTCCCTCTTTTATTTTTAAGGTGCCACGGGATACAAGCGTATTTTTATTATGTCCAAGATGAAATTTACCTGTTAATTTGCTCGCCAAACCAAAGCCATTAAAGCGAATATCTTCCCCTAGCGTAATAACAACATTAGGTAAAATGCGCAACGGCTTTTCTTCATCTTTTTTCTTGTTGCCCACAAACACAACATCGTCCGACTCGTAGATGGCCGTCTCCGGGAGTTCAGATAAGCGAATTCGTGCTTTAGGTATATGAAACTTACCTGTTACCTTTGCTAATCTAGGAGAAATTTCCAAAGCCAGATCTGGTGAAGCATAAACCTGTGCTTCATACGTATTCATAAACAACAAATCGCTACCACGCAACTTTAACTCAGCTCGCCAATCATTCAGTTTCTTTATTTGCATAGCTCCATTAATTTTTAATTGTGATGCTTTCACATTAAGCATGCCTTCAATGGTGGCTTCATTGGGTCGAGTTGTTTTCAGCGACAAATTGATATTGGATAACTCAGTACCGGTATCTGGTACATGTATATGTCCATTCGCCAGCCTGACTTCTCCGCTATATTTCGGGCTGGCTAGCAAGCCCTTAAAAGAAATTTTACTGCTGATGTCTCCAGTCAAATGGCTAATATCCGGTAAAAACTGCTGCGCCCAGCTCAGGCTCGACACTTCGAAGTTGGCTTCACCATTTATTTTATGGCGACCTGCTGGCAGATCCAGTGTGATTGTTGAACGGCTCGTGAACTTGCCTCTCTTGTCCAGCAGCACACTTACATCAACATCAACCAGCTTGTCTCGAAAAGTTATTATCACCTTGCCATCACGATAGGCTAGCTTTTCCTTGTCACCATCTTCAGTTTCTATCAGTGCAAAACTATCTGGCAAAACGATACTGGCAGTACCAAAGACTCCCCGCTGCCGCATAGTCACATCATATGTTGCTGAGGCTTCACCCTTGAAATGCAAGCTTTCAGGTAGCCAGGGCTCAAGCTGGGCAAGTGGGACATTTACCATTTTACCTTTACTAGCAAAGTGCCCTAAGTTTTCATCCCATGTTGTGTCTGTACACAGGCTTCCCCTGCTGGGGTTGATAATACAAATTTCTGAGCCTTTAAAAGAATCCTTTGCAATTTGAATATTCACAGGTTTTTGAAGCAACCAGTCTCCCGTTTCTGTATGACTTAGTCTGATTTTATTAAGCAGACCTTTCCATTCTGAGCCGAACCAGCCACCTCTTGCGTTTAGCTGGAGATTACCCTGCTTACTTTCAGCTTTTAGATGAACCTGATGGTTCTGCAGTGCTCCTTGCGCATCCACACGGGCTGTTTTTACATCAAGACCAGAGATCTTTATATCCTTTACCTCACCCTTAAGATCTATAAACTTCTGACTACCATCAAAATCCACCTTTGCTGATGAAAATACGAGATCTTTAGAGTTTAGTTGCTTTACTACAATATTACCCTTACCTAACAACAATGATTTTTGCTCTTTTCCATCAAAGTCAAAATCAACCGAAGCAACCTTGAAGTCCTGAAACTGGACATTACGTATTGTTATCTTCCCTTTACCTGCCAATAAATGACCTTGTGAGCCGGCCTGTAAATCTATATCCGCCTTGTCTATTCGTATCCCTTCTGCCAGCAGCCCCTTTATTTGTAATGTGCCATAGCCTGAAGGAGCAAATGTGGTGCCAGTCGCCACTCCTTTACCTACAACGCTGCCTTTAAATCCAGGCATTAACTGACCAATATCCTTCGCATCAACATCCCACTTCAAATTGAATGGCTCGGTAATCTTGCCAGCCAAAAGCAGCTTGTTTTTATTAGTTTTTATCAAAAATTTATCTGCGCTTAGAATGCTATCTTTTAATGTTACCAGCCCTGATGCTTCCACAGGAAAACCATTGAGTTCACCACCCATGGATATCAAATGCAGATACGTTAACCATTTTTCACTATCGTAATCATATGATCCACTGGTATGCAAATTAAAATCCACCTGTGCAGGCCACTCCGGCACAAAATGCCGGGTCCGTATATCCTTCCCATAGATTACAGAATCCCAGATAAATTTGTTAACCCATGATATTTCTCCTGATGCCAACAGGTTTCCATCCGAATGTTGCAGATCCAGTGAGGAAATTGTCGCCTTATCATAATCGCCTTGACCTTCAATCTTAAGGTGACTGTTTCCAAGTATGGGAATATTCCAGTTAATATCTCCGGCAAGCTGATAATTTGTCAAACTTCCCCCAACTTTGACTTCACCCTCAAACTTGCCAACCTGAATATGTGAATACTGTACCTTGCCATTTGCGCGTATGGCGTGAGGCTGGTCAAAATCTACAGAAACATGGTTAAGCGAAATATTCATGGGAGATGCTGCAATAACAGGACTAGCTATTGCTGAGCTAGCGGATAGTTTGTGGTTGAGAATGGCTACTTGCTCTACAGCCATGTCATTAATTTTAAAAAGTAGCTCTTTTCGGTCTCTAATAACCCTCAACTTGTCTAGTTGTACATGATCAGCCAGCAGATTCAGCGGAATGGGTATGTCGGGAATAACAACTTTATTCGTTGTCCCTTTTTTTCCCTTAGTAACATATATATTTAATGCTGCCACAGAGAGTTTATTGATATTTAGTGCACTGTTTAAAAACCGGGGTTGCTTAAAATCCAGTTGTATTTTTTTAAGCTCAATGTGGCTTTTTTCTTCCTTCCATGACAGGGAGTCGATGGAAATACCCTCAAGCAAAGTACCCTTAACACCTTGTATCTCAAGCCCGATGCCGGCAATATTTACCACCCTGGCCAAACTACGCAACCCCATAGGAGAAGCAACCAGAAAGAATACCAGGATTATCAGCAGCAGCACTAACAGCAAAAAATCAGCAAAATAGTGGTGTGCTCCCCTCATAGATCAGGCCCTATACTCAAGTGGATATGAAAATCTTTGGTATCACCATCTGGAACGCCAATATCAAAGCGCACCGGGCCTATTGGAGAACGCCAGCGCACACCAGCACCCACGCCCACCTTAAAGTCACTGGTTGCTATATCATCAAAGGCGTTACCTGTATCAACAAAAGCAGCAATGCTCCATTTCTCATAAACGGGATACTCATACTCTGCACTGAATTCAAGCAAATGTTTGCCACCAATAACCTTGCCTTCGTTATTGATTACCCCGAGAGACTCAAAATCATAACCTCTGATACTATTTATACCGCCAGCAAAGAAGCGTAGATCTTTTGGTAAGTTATCAAGGCGATCCCCAAAAGTAGTTCCCAGATCTGTCCTTAGTAAAACACGTCCTTTGCCTAGTCCATGTATATATTTGCCATGGGCTTTTAACTGCAATACCGATGCGTCACTAAGTAGCTTATTTAAGGCACCCTCAGCATTCAATCGTACCCGCCAGCCCTTTCTGGGGAAGATATAATTATCCGAATGTACTTTTGCATACTGAACTCCAAACAGTGTCAAACTGGATTTTGTTGAAGACTCCCCTTTAACACGGGTTTTATCTGATAAATGAAAGATTGATAATTTACGCTTCCAGTCACCTCTTCCCAAACTGGACAAAATGGCACCGACTTTTATACTCTCACTAATAACATCATCATTTTCTTCCTGTTTAACACTGATGCTATAGACAAGATTATTTTTTTCCGGGTTTTTTTTGGGGATGAGCAAGCTACTCGTTATTTCATTAATTCTTTGCGACAACCCCACAGCCAAACTCAGCTTTTTCCCTGCTGACCCTGTCCAGCGCCTGTCCAGGCTAATACGGCCACGAAAGCCTGTATCAGTGCCATATCCCATTTTTAATTTATAGTGGTCTCTTTTAGCTGAAACTAACGTTATTGTTATTGGGATTGTTGCCTGCTTTGCCTGCTCATAATCCGCCTGCACGCTAACCGATGAATAGTATCCACTATTCTGTAATAGCTGCTGTTGCTCGATCAAACCTTCTGCACTAAAAAAGTCCCCTTTTTTTAGTAAAATATACCGCCCCACATAGTCCTTTCCCAGCACCTCCTGGTGAACACTGATCTGCCCGTAACGAAATCGCTTCCCCGTGTCAAAATACACACTGACATCGGCCATATTTTTCTTTAAATCGACGAGAATTTCTTTTTTTATGAATTTTGCTGCCAAATATCCCTTTTCCTGGGCAGCGTTTGTAAGGCTTGATTTAAAATCTTTATATTTTAGATGATTGAGAACATCACCTGACTTATAGGGTAACGGTAATTCCTGGAAATCAGGCGTCTGGCTACCAGCCCCCGTAATTTTTATATCCAGCTTATTCACCCGTACTGCTGGTCCCTTATCGATATGTGCCTCAACCAGCCAGCATTGGTTTATTTTTTTAATTAAGAATGATGTTCTGGAATGATAATAGCCTAATGCCTTGGCTGCTTTTTCAATTTTTTTTCTGACCGTCCGCTGATAGCGCTGGAGGACTTCCTCATCCGCAGAACACTCTGGCTTAAAAGCAGGCAGACGTGCCTCAATATTTTTCCTCAATACGCCTTTTACCCCTGCCAACGCAATACGTGTAAGATGCTCCCTTTTATCATCTTTACGAATAGGCTCCCTCGAATCAGCAGACACTACGTGAGTCTCTCCCATAGCATTTGCCAATACACTAAGTTGCAACAACAGAAGCATCCCTGCGTACGAACTGGTGAGTTTAATAATTGACACTACTGCTCTCTTCCTTCTTAGCTTGCTGGCGCAAATTAACTTATTGCTCAAACACCCAGCGTAACACTGCATTCTGTAACCGGGTACCACGCCCACCTGATACTTTTGGACCATTTTGGTGCATAACAACCACCAGCCATTTCCCTTTTCGGCTTAACATATAACCAGCAATTGACTTGGCATTTTTCAAGGTCCCCGTTTTCATATGGGTACGTCCCTGCATAGCATCATCACGGAAACGGTTAACCAAGGTACCATCCAGTCCAGACAATGATAGCGATGACATAAATTCCGGCATAAACTCATCGCGCCAGGCGTGCTCCAATAACTGTGCATGCTGGCTCGCATTAATCCTTGCAATACGCGACAAACCTGAGCCGTTATCAATAATAACACCATTACTATCAATGCCATTCTCTGCAAGTGTTTGCATAATCGCTTTACGTCCTTTTTCAAGTGTAGCGGGTTTGCCGTACTTTTTTGCTCCCAAGGTCAGCATCAGCTCCCGTGTCATCACATTATTACTCCACTTATTAATGACACGAATTTGATCTCCCAGACTTGCAGAAAAATAGGTGTGAAGTTTACGATCACCTGGTTGCACTATTCCCCGCCTGAAACCACCTTGCAACTTTCCTCCCATACCTGTCCAGAAATCACGGAAACCATTAAATGCATGGTGCGCCGGATCTGACAACGCACGCAGAATATATTGCTGCCCACATTTTTCTGAATAACTACCGCTAATTATGATTGTTTTACCTTTCTTCGAAAAAGAAGGCAGGTAATGGGAGCGGCGACATCGCCCACTAGTGTACTTGACCTTATTGACGTAGTTAAACTCCGTTACCATCGGGTATGGCACTATATCGATCTTTTTATTTAATTTATCCGGTCTGAAAAAAAAACGGCTAGCTTGAAAGTTATACATCAGAGCCGAAGGAATTGCGTTATAGGTTCTGTAAGGACGATGGTCGAAAGCCCCACTATCCATAGGCGGAAGGTCGAAGTAACTATTATCAATAATGACATCTCCCTGGATCACTTTTAGCCCCCTATCCTGAATTCCTTGGATAAACTTCCAGTAATTTTGGTGCACTAGAAAAGGATCTCCATAGCCTTTTAATATTAAATCGCCTTGCAGAACGCCATTTTCCAGCTTGCCACGAATCCAAGCTTCTGTTTTCCAGTGATAATTGGGTTTTAGTACTTTAAGTGCCGAGTAGGTCGTCAGCAACTTCATAGTGGATGCAGGGTTTCGCATTTTTTTTATATTCAGAGCAATTAGCGGCTTGCTGGCGTTTAAATCCTTGACGTAAATACTGAGGTCTTTCTCAGGAATACCCTGTTTTTTTATTAGTTTTTTTATACTCTTTGGCAACACTTGGGTAACCAGCCTGGAGGACATAGCACTCTTCTTTACTTGTTGCGCTGCATAATTACTAGCGCAGAAGCTTGTCATTAAAACCACGCTTAGCAGTATATTTACTTTTCGTCTTGTTGTTTTTTTCACTTTTGCCCCTGTTTGTTCGTGCGCCACGATTCTAACAAAGTGATATTACTTTAACCAGCTCCTTGTTTTCTCTAATTTTTTCTTCGCCTGATAATAGGTAGCACCAGCGCACGTTCATGTCATAAAGTCTCATCCCATATTCACGCTTCTGATACCTCCCTGCATGAAAAGCTGGACGCGGGTCTTGCTGCAAGATCTGCTGGATAAGCGCCATCACGTCAACACCTAACTCCTGTTGCTTCTCCAGGCATTGCTGTTTTGCCAGGGCAGAAAATATAACTTCATATTGTATTGCTGGTTTTTTATCAGCATACCCCCCCACCGCACCTGGCAAGCAATCGGCATAAGGAAGGTATGGTTTAATATCATACACAGGCGTTGCGTCCAGCATGTCAACCCCGGAAAGTTGCAGGGCAACTTTATCCCCCCGTGTGCTAATAGAATCTAGTTTGCATACTGACAAACCCAGCCCATTTGGTCGATACATGGAACGTGATGCAAACACTCCAACCCGCTTGTTGCCACCCAGCCTTGGTGGTCTGACTGATGCCTTCCAGCCTTGCTCCAGCGTGGCATGAAATCCAAATATCAACCAGATATGTGAGAACTCTGCCAACCCATCAAGCATTTCCTGCTGCTGATAACCTTCCGCCATTATAAGGCTTGCTTTACCAAGGGGCACCAGGGCAGGCTGTCGCGGAATACCAAACTTCTCTTTATAACAGGATGAAATCACCCCTATTGGTTCAATTTCCATATCTTTTAGTCTGAATCCTCAGTGGAACTGGCTCATAGTGTCATATTGTGTCAGTTTGCTTGACAGAAAAGGACGGAATCCATGTTAAATAGTTGGGGAAACACTGATCACAAGGTATATAATCACTCTATGAAAAAGTACCACATAGAAACCCAGGTAGAAACCAGTTATATAGCGGAAGAATCCTCACCCGAGCAAGGGCGATATGTTTTTTCCTACACAATTACTATTTCAAATATGGGTAATGAAGCTGCTAGGCTTATTTCACGTCACTGGGTTATTACTGATGCAGATGGACGTATACAGGAAGTTCGAGGAAAGGGGGTTAT
>JALVFC010000199.1 GCA_027030285.1 Thiotrichaceae bacterium
CAAACCATTCTTAAAGCTATTATTAAAGAATATGTCTGCATAGGATGGCGCAATCACCGCCCTGATTCCATAGTCCGTCAGTGCCCACACCGCATGTTCACGCGATGAACCGCAACCAAAATTCTCGCGTGCCAGCAAAATGGAAGCACCCTGATAGCGTGGCTGATTCAACACAAAATCTGCATTCAACTCACGCTTGCTGTGATCCATCCCTGGCTCACCCGGTTCCATATAACGCCAGTCATCAAACAGCGTAGGACCAAAACCCGTACGACTAATCGACTTCAAATACTGCTTGGGAATAATCGCATCGGTATCCACATTGGCACGATCCAGCGGCACCACCACGCCCTGATGTACAGTAAACTTATCCATGCTGTCCTCCCATCTTTCTAACATCGGTAAAATGACCAGCAATCGCTGCCGCTGCTGCCATCGCCGGGCTCACCAGATGGGTGCGCCCACCCTGCCCCTGGCGACCTTCAAAATTACGATTCGAGGTTGATGCACAACGCTCACCTGCTTCCAGTCTGTCTGCATTCATGGCAAGACACATGGAACACCCCGGCTCGCGCCACTCAAATCCTGCATCCCTGAAAACCTTGTCCAGACCTTCAGCCTCAGCCTGTTGCTTGACCAGACCAGAACCCGGCACCACCATCGCCAGCTTCACCGAATCAGCTACAGCATGACCTTTAACGACAGCAGCCGCCTGCCGTATATCCTCAATACGGGAATTCGTACAGGAACCAATAAACACCTTGTCCACACTGATTTCATCAATAGCCTGCCCCGCCTGCAATCCCATATATTCCAATGCAGCTTGCATACTATTGCTCTTAACCGGATCAGACTCCTGAGCAGGGTCAGGTACCGTCGCGCTGACTGGCACCACCATCTCAGGTGAAGTACCCCAGGTTACTTGCGGTTCAATTTTCGTTGCATCTATCCTGACGACCTGATCAAACTGCGCGTCATCATCAGACTTAAGATCCTGCCATGCAGCCACCGCCTTATCCCAAAGCTCACCCTGCGGCGCAAACGGTCTGCCTTTAATATACTCAATGGTGGTCTCATCAACAGCAATCAAACCCGCACGCGCACCGGCTTCTATTGCCATATTGCACACCGTCATACGCCCTTCCATCGACAGGTCACGAATCGCCTCACCAGCAAACTCAATCGCATAACCCGTGCCACCAGCCGTACCGATCTCACCAATAATCGCCAGCACAATATCCTTTGCCGTCACACCAGCGCCCACCTTGCCATCAACCGACACCAGCATATTCTTCATCTTTTTCTGGATCAGGCATTGTGTCGCCATCACGTGCTCTACTTCAGAAGTGCCGATACCATGTGCCAATGCACCAAAGGCACCATGCGTCGAAGTATGTGAATCCCCACAAACCACCGTCATACCCGGCAAAGTCGCCCCCTGCTCAGGACCAATCACATGCACAATCCCCTGACGCACATCATCCATATCAAACTCATTAATCTGAAACGTCGCACAATTCTCATTCAGCGTTTCAATCTGGATTTTCGCCACCGGATCACTAATCCCCTGTGTACCATTACCCCGATCCGCCTGCGTAGTGGGAACATTATGATCCGGCACAGCCAGTATCGACTCCTTGCGCCACAGGTCACGTCCCGCCAGACGCAAGCCCTCAAATGCCTGCGGCGAAGTCACCTCATGCACCAAATGCCGGTCAATATACAATAATGCCGTGCCATCCTCTTCTTCACGGACCACATGCGCATCCCAAATTTTATCGTACAAGGTTCTAGCCACTGTATTACTCCCAGATTAGATTTCGCCTAGTCTAGACTTTAATCTATAATAACGCCAATCGTAGTTTTTCATTATTTCTATTCCAAAATGGAATACTTTACCTATGGATGTACCCGGCTACCTTGCCTTTATCGAAGTTGCCCGCCACGGTTCTTTTTCCAAAGCCGCCGAAGCACTATTCATTACCCAACCGGCTGTCAGCAAACGGGTTGCGCAACTGGAGCAACAACTCAACTGTCAACTATTTGATCGCATCGGCAGAAAAGCCCTACTCAACGAAGCAGGTAGCGCACTCCTGCCCATTGCTCAGCGCATTGTCCAGGACATCCAGGAAAGCCAACGCATTATCGACAACCTGAGTGGCGAGATTGCAGGAAAACTTCCATTAGTTACCTCGCACCACATCGGTTTGCGCCGCCTGCCCAACATTCTCAAAAGCTTCACCCGCAAATATCCAAAAGTACGCCTTGATCTCGCCTTTATGGATTCAGAAAATGCCTGTCACGAACTCGAACAGGGACACTACGAACTCGGTATCGTCACCCTGCCCCTCACGCCGCTGAAAAACCTGAAACTCACCCCCCTTTGGGACGATCCACTCGCCATTGCAGTCGTCACTGATCACCCACTGAGCAAACAAAAAAACATCACACTGGAAGAACTCGCAAAATACCCCGCCATCCTGCCCTCCACAGGCACCTACACCCGCACGGTCATCGAAGCCGCTATTATGAGCAGGCAAAAAAAGCTGGAAGTCATACTGGAAACAAACTATCTGGAAACCATCCGCACCATGGTCTCGACCGGCATCGGCTGGAGCGCCCTGCCCAAAACCATGATCGACGCTGACCTACTGGAAATCCCCATCCCCAATCTACACATGCAACGCACACTAGGCGTCGTGCAACACACCAACCGCAGCCTGTCCAACGCCAGCAAAGCCTTCCTGAAAGCCCTGCAAGCGGCCACCCTCCCCGTAACCGTATGCGATGCAGGACTGGGGTTATGATGATCCTGTGATTTCGTTAGCTACAGACCTGCAGAAAAGCTGAAAAAAGAGTTATAAATCTAGCTATTCAAGACAATCCGTAACTACTTAGACATTAAAGCGGAAATGAACAACATCCCCTTCCTGCAAAACGTAATCCTTACCTTCAAGCCGCCATTTGCCCGCATCTTTAGCGCCTTGTTCACCGTTGTACTGAATAAAATCTTCATAGGAGATGACTTCAGCCCGAATAAAACCTTTTTCAAAATCCGTATGAATTTTACCTGCCCCTTGAGGTGCATGAGCCCCTTTCTTCACCGTCCAGGCACGCACTTCCTTTACACCAGCGGTAAAAAACGTCTGTAAGCCCAACAGCTCATAGCCAGAACGAATGACCCGGTTCAAACCCGCTTCTTCAAGCCCCATTTCTTCAAGAAAATCTTTTTGTTCATCCTCATCCAGTTGCGCTAGCTCGGATTCCATCTCTGCACAAACGGGGATTACAACTGCATCATTCT
>JALVFC010000200.1 GCA_027030285.1 Thiotrichaceae bacterium
AGGCTATAACAGAAACAACGTGCCACTACAGAGTTTTGAGGAAATTGAGGCGGAAACCCGCATTCTTACTGGGGTGTTAGTCTCGAAAAGTGGGTTTTTTGGGGGTTAACTGTCGAACTCGGGTAATCAGGTAGTTTGCAGTTATAACTGGCAACAGAGGTTGATAACAATAATGCATCTATTAACGGGCAGTTACGTAAAGATGAGCTGAAGCTGTTTGTGTGCTGGATTTATCTTTGCACTACCTGGTTTGAACTCCATTGTATTCAGAGTGTCGATAGAAGGAGTTATTAGCCTCTATTAGTAGTACCGTTGAGCAGAGAGTAATAGATACTCTTTGCGATTATAGTAAGATTTAAAATGCTGTTTCTTGGTCACAAAAAGTACACCCATTTTCAAAGGATATAATGTGTTTAAGCGAATTGTTTTTCTCCTCACTACTTTATGTTTCACTTTTCCCGTTCTGGCTGCCACTACCATATGGAAGGATATTGGTAGTGATGCTACCAGCAGATTATTTACACTAGATACCACAGCTATTGCCGAATCCTTGTCAGGTACTACCAGTAACAAAAACATTGCAGCCAAAACAGCTAATATTTTGGAATTACCCTTGCCTGAGGGTGGTTCTGTAAAGCTCTATGTTACTGAATATTCCATTATGGAAGAGGGGGCTGATGCGGCAGGGTTTCGCTCCTGGAAAGTAACGGGAGTTGATAATCCGGCTATTACAGGTGTTATTGATTTAAGCAGTATTGGTTTTCATGCCATGTTGTTAATGGATAATGGTGAGACGGTATTTATAAGTCCTGATACTTTGCCGACTGCACTGTCTCGATCTAACTCTCCTTCAAATAGATATCGCAGTGTCAGGAAGCAGGATGTGCAACATGAGGGTGTTTTTCAGTGTGGTGTTCATGCGATGGATCAACCCGTTGCAAGCAAGGCTTTAACACCACAGGATCTCGCTTACCGGGCTGCAAGAGGTTTGAAAACGTATCGGCTGGCAATTGCTGCTACAGGTGAGTTTACACAGTTTTTTGGTGGTAGTAAGAACGCAGCGTTTAATGCTATTCAGTCCATGGTGAATCAAATAAATCCGATTTATGAAAGAGACCTGGGGATACATCTTGCACTTATTAATAATCCTGCGATTATTTTTACTGATCCTGCTACTGATCGCTATACCAGTAATGTAGATATAGATTTACTAAATAGTAATACGCCAGTTTTGAATTCAATAATTGGTGCAGGTAACTACGATATAGGGCATGTAGTAACCAAGTTGCCACCAGGACAAATTGGTGGTGTGGCTGTTCCTGCCTCGGTGTGTGGTGCTGATAAAGGGGCGGGTGCAACCGGTTCATCTAAACCTGATGATCCTACCTTTGCAATTGATTTTGTGGCGCATGAGATTGGCCACCAGGTGGGTGCTACACACACATTTAACAGTACAACCATTTCATGTGGTGGGGGAAATAGAGTGCCTGCTACTGCCTATGAGCCAGGAAGCGGTACAAGTATTATGGCATATGCTGGTATTTGTGGTCGTAATAATATCGCGAATAACTCGTTACCAGTGTTCCATATTGCCAGTATTTCACAAATTGATTCTGTTACACGTGCCCCGGGTGATTGCGGTGTGAATTCAGCTGTTAATAATCAGGATCCTGTCATTACATCAGCGCCCGCGATTACCATAAATCCCGGTCAAGGCTTTACCTTGACGGCCTCAGCGACTGACCCTGACGGTGATCAACTTACCTACAGCTGGGATCAGTTTGATGCAGGGCAAGCTTCTGACAAATTTGTAGATACGGGCGATAATGCCTTATTTGAAGTAGCTCTACCTTCCACTACGCCAAGTAGAACCTTTCCTGGTAGAGCCAACACAGATCGTAAAGTTACCTTTCAAGTAGTTGTCAGGGATAACAAGGGTGGTATAACTAACCAGCAAACTGTAGTTACAGTTGGTACAGGTATCCCTGGGAATAATACAGGAGGCACTGGAAATACGGGAAATGGTGGTGCTGGAGGAAATAGTGGAGGTGGAGGCGGTGGCTCTGTCAGCTTCAAATCTCTGCTATGGTTATTCTTGTTTACTATACTGGTCGCACTACAAAAAACTTCTGAGAAACGAAAGATGATTAAAAAAGCACTATTAACAATTAGCCTTGTAATTTTTTCAATACAAACAAATATGTCAAATGCCATGCCCAAAGTCCCTGATGCCAGAGAAATCAATGCACAGCAAGAAAGTAAATATGCTGAAAAGCTCAAACAAATGCAGAGCAGGGATGCTGCAAAAGATGCAAAATCTGCACAGCAACTGGGCTTTCCGTATCTACTGGTTCATTATGCGGGTCGGAGTCAGAACCTGCTTATTCCAGGATTGAACCAAAAGGATTCACAGATAGCTAAAAGCCGTTGTCCCATGCTGATTCTGGAAGGCATGGGAGATGTCATCTATGGCACACAGCACATGGCTTACAGGAAGACCATGACGGATTATGCTGCAAAATTTAATGTATTGAATTACAAAGTGTGCAAGCGTCAGTAAGTGCAACTTCCCCTGAATTGCATCAGGCTATAACCGCCTGTGTAAATATTACTGCTTAAAAAGATGGCTCTTGCAGTGGCACTATCAGTGTTTCACAGCGTATATGGTTTTGTACATAGTGTGGTGTAGATCCCAGTAGTTTACCCAAACCTTTACGTTTTTTGGCGCCAAATACTGCTAAATCTGTATTTTGAGCTTCCAGGTAAGAAACAATGGTAGAGTCAACATCGCCCAGTAAAACTTCAGTTTCAATAGGAAAATCACCCCCTATATCTTTCATGAAGTTCTCCATTTGTTGTTTTCCATGTTGCAACTGAAATTCATTTTGTTCAAATAGCTCTTTGGGGTCGTAGTAATAGGCACTCAATGAGTCGCCATAATAATAAGCATAAGGGACAATTTCCTGCACTACATTGAGTAATTTAAGCGAGGCCTTGTAATAGCGGGCAATTTCGATAGCACGTTTCGCAGCATGTTTTGAATAGATTGAAAAATCCACTGCGGCAACAATGGTTTGATAAGGTAATAATTCCTCGGCTGCTTGCTGCAGGATTTGTTTCTCGCGGAGCCAGTCCCATGCTTCATGCAGGTCTTCACGGTTAAAATATTTAACTTCACCAGAGGACAAGGAAAGAAATGGCTTTGCCATCAGCGCCATCCAGCGCTCCCACGCCTTGTCTCCGACGATAGCCATGCGTTCAAAATCATCCAGGTGTTCCATACCGAACTTGAAATCATCTTTGG
>JALVFC010000201.1 GCA_027030285.1 Thiotrichaceae bacterium
GGTATAGCTTATACCCATGGCATCAAGCAGGGCTTTTAGCTGCTCAAAATGTGCTGAGGATTCGGTATCAAGATGGTCAAGAATATTGGGTGCAGCGGCTATGAGTGTCGCCATGGCAGGATTCTTGCTATCCAGAATGCGCATAGGGTTGCTGTCCAGGCGTCGCAGGGAGTCTTCATCCAGTTGTTCTTTGTGCTGGGAGAAATAGTCAACCAGAACGGCGCGATAGTTTTTTCTGGACTCTGCGCTACCAATGGAATTGAGCTCTAGCCGGATATTCTTTAATCCGAGTCGTTGCCACAGGCGAGCAGTGATGGCAATGAGTTCGGCATCGATATCCGGACCTGTCATGCCAAAGGTTTCTACACCAAGCTGGTGGAACTGGCGATAGCGCCCTTTTTGCGGACGTTCACGTCGAAACATAGGTCCGATGTACCATAGGCGCTGTTGCTGGTTATAAAGCAAGCCATGTTGTATGCCGGCTCTAACGCATCCTGCTGTACCCTCAGGTCGCAGGGTGAGGCTGCTATCGTTTCGGTCAGTGAAGGTGTACATTTCCTTTTCAACAATATCAGTAACTTCACCGATTGATCGCTTGAAAAGTTCAGTAGACTCAAGGATTGGCATTCGAATTTCAGCATAGCCATATTCGAGTAACAGTTCGCGTAAGCAGGTTTCAAGAAATTGCCAGGCTGGAGACTGCTGAGGGAGTATGTCGTGTACACCACGAATAGATTTTATGGTAGCGTTTTTACTCATGAAGCTCTCTCAGGTTTTATTATTCGATGCCAAAATTAGCAACGCTTCCTTTGGTGAAAGGGCTAATATCCATAGCTTCACCATTGACATATAGAGTCAGGCCCGGTGCATTGCCAACCTTGAATTTTAGTGGGCTTGTGAGAGATAGCTCTTTCTCAGTGCCAGCTGGGTTTAATGCTTCATAAACAGTTTTTCCGTTAGTATCTTTTATTCTTAGCCAGACTTCCTGAGAAAAAACAAGTTTGAGTTTTGTATTACCTTCCTCAGGAGCGGTATTTTCTGTCTCTGTATCGGTTGGGGCAGCATCGGAGCTATCATTACTGGGAGTATCAGTTTCAGTCGCTACGTTGTTATCTTCTTGCTCTGCTGGTGTGCTCTCGTCTGTGCTCCCGTTTTCAGTTGTTTCTGCTACTGGCTCCACTTCTGTCGAGTCAGTAGTATCTTGATCTGTGGCGTGAGAATCGTTAGAACTCGATTCTGCAGTGCTGTTCTCAGCGCTGCTTTTTGTATTACTACTTTGCGTTGTTTCAGGGGTAATGGGAAGGTTGCCGGGAAGATTGCCGCTCAATAAGCTGGCGGGAGTCCCTGAAGAGCTGTCGGCATCCGCAGTGATGTCTGATGGGCTGGAGAAATTACTCCAGAGTCCACTGATCCATTCTCTGATGCCTGGAGTCATGCTCAGTAGTGCCAGCAAAAGGAGTGCAGCGGCCAACAAGCCCAGCCGAAACCGTTGTGGTGTGATTATTGGGTTGGCAACTTCATGATAATTAGTAGGTGCAGCAAGCTTGCTGACCAGCTCTTCGCGGGAAGGCTCACCACTTAAGGTGTTATAGACGTGAAGAATGTGCTGTGGGTCTTCATTGGCGAGTTTAGCGTAGTTACGTAAGTAGCCTCGAACATAGGGTGCTTCTGGCAGCTTGTCAAAGGACTCATTTTCCAGTGCCAGCACAGTCGAACTGGTGAGGCAGAGTGCATCAGCCATCTGCTCCACATCAAGGTGTGCAATTTCCCGGTAGTTAACAAGCAGCTTGCCAAGGTCTCCAGGCTGTACCGTGTTATCCAGATTGTCCGTTTGCTCTTTGTTTGTAGCCATTTGTTCGGTGCCAGTTTGTTCCATTAATTCAAGCTGATTGCTTCTTTGCTATTGGGGTATAGCTTCAACAATTTTGCTGAACACTCGTCGGCTTGTTTTAGCTCGCCAAGTTGTACATTGATTTGCTTGCAAAGTGCTAAAGATTTAGCATTTTCTCCCGCTGTCTCAGTATAGCGAAATAAAAAAGCCTGAGCGCGAGAATAATCACGCTGATCATATGCTAATTTTGCCACAGCATAAAGAGCAGGTGGGAAGTTTGCCTGTTTTTTTAGTGCTTTGTTGAAGAACTTCTCTGCTTTTTCCAGATTGCCTGCATCGTGTGCACAGACTCCTGCATTTGTCAGTGCAAAATAAGGTGTACTATAAAGCGGGTCACTAGTAGCTTTAAGGAAATGCTTCTCTGCTTCAGAGTAGTTTTTTAATTTGCACAGGAATGATCCATAGTTATTATTTAGCTGTGGGTCGTCAGGTGTAATGTGCAAGGCTTTACGAAAATGCAACTGAGCTTTTTTGTTTTGTTTGAGTGCTTCTTGCAGGAGTGCGTAATAATGGTGTGCTGATGCAGAGTCAGGATCTTGTGATAATGCTTTTTCCAGTTTTTCACTGGCCAGTTGCATTTTGCCCTTGCGCAAATACTCTGCGCCCAGGCGAGCATTGAAAGAGGCAGCACTTTTGGGTTTTGGGGCTGCTGCCGGGTTGCTTGCGCAGCTTGCCAGATTCAGGGTAATAAAACAAAACAGGATAAACCCGAAGGTTTTGATGATGTTATTATTATTCATTTTAAATGCCCTTATGTTCTTCTTTATATTATCAGGTGCGAAATTGTTAAGTACGAAATCCACAGATTTGACTATGTAAGTGTTAAAAGTTCAGTATTTCAATGTTTGCGTATTTTTTTGTGGTCAGGAAGTTTGGTAATAATCGCTTTTCATATCTCAATATTTTCCAGTTTGCCCATTTTTTCTATGCGGACAAAATGTGACTGCCGTCGGCTTTTGTCGTTTACTTTTCCAGCAAGCTGCCCACAAGCAGCATCTATATCATCACCACGAGTCTTGCGAGTCATAGTAATCAGACCAGCGCTGGCGAGTATATCATGAAATCGGTTAATGCGCTTTTGGCTGGAACATTTATAGCGAGTTTGCGGAAAGGGGTTGAAAGGTATCAGGTTGACTTTCGATGGTGTGTTTTTTAGTACCTTGATTAGCTCATAGGCATGTGCATCGGTGTCATTAACACCATCAAGCAGCACATACTCCATGGTGATGCGCTCGCGTGCAGCTTTCCGTGCCAGAAAGCGGTTGCATGCCTTGAGTAATTCAGCAATTGGATATTTTCTGTTGAGTGGAACCAGCTGGTTGCGCAGCTCGTCATTGGGAGCATGCAGAGAAACAGCAAGCGCAATATCAACACTATCGGTAAGACGGTCA
>JALVFC010000202.1 GCA_027030285.1 Thiotrichaceae bacterium
ACAAATCATAGTTAAAAAACAAACGGGTATTATCCCCGTCCTGTGTGAGATTGCTGACGATCAAATCTGCACTGAGGTGCTTGTTTAACTGATAGCTCAGGGTAAAGTCGGTTTCATCGCCAACCCCCTGGTTAAAGTCAATGTTGCGCAGTCCCAGAGCAAGATTTTTAAAGCCAGTATATTCAATACCTGTGGCAACGGCGCGTATATTGGCAACATCATCCACGGTGTTGATTTCTGCTGAAGTAAAAAATGGACCACCGCCAACACCACCGACCGCATTGTTGACGCCATAAGCACCCCAGACCTTGTTGTAATCAGCAAACAGCCTGGTTTTCTCAAGTTCATAACTGGCTGATAACCCCGCCAGCCGGGCATGACCGCTTACACCATGTCTGCGCTGATGTGCAAGTTGCAAGCCTAGCTTGAATGGCTTTGAGGGTTCAATGCTGAATTCAGCATAGTCCATATCGGTTGCCTTTGGCTGGGCATAATGCCAGAGCTGTGCTTGCCAGTTAGCTTTCTCGTATTCAACACCCAGCAGAGTGACACCTGATGAGTCGTTAATATTAGCAAACCTTTCCTTGCCACCGTCCACGCCAGCCGCCTTGTCCAGATGCGCCAGGGTAAGCGTGGTATTAGGCAGACCGTGATGGGTGATCACCGCTCCGGAAAAAGTATTGGGGATCATGCCGACATCATCGCTATCGGCATGGGGTGTATCAAGTGCCTGTCTGCCGAGTTTAATATCAAACGATGAAAAATGCGCCCCCAGCCATGCCTCGCCAAGGATAGTGTAACCATCGCCATCCGGACCACCGTGGCTATCCAGAAACAATTCATCATCATTAATCCCCGCCAGAGGATAACTGGCATAGGCAACAGCAGATGCATTGAAGTGGTGCCAGTTCGGGGAAATATAACCGGCTTTGCCGCCGATAGCGGCGGAATCAAGATCTTCGGTGCGGGAATAACCGAGTCGCAGTTGCCCGGAGAGCCCAGCATCCGGGTTCATGTCGTGCGAGTAAACAGGTTGAAGAAGCGTAAGCAGTACAAGGAATACAATGAAATGATTCTGCATGGAACGTCCTTTTGTTCACATCGTGGGAGGTTTGTGTCTGGTGGGCTGATGCTTTCAAGTTCTTATAAATGTCCTAATTATTGCCTATTATCAGTATGATGTTCTGATGCGTGTGTCAGGTAAAGTGCCAAACCTAATAAAGCAATTCCACCTGCAAAGTAAAGTAAGTCTCTGGCATCATTAAATTGCATGCTAAGGGCATGCTCAAAGTATTTCACTATCAGTATCATTAAAATAACTTTCGCCAGGCGATTTTTTAAATCATCCAGATTCTTAATGACCAAAATTTTTGAGGAGCTTTCCGATTCGCTCGCCTGTTCTATTTTGCTGATAAACAGTTCATACAAGCCTAGAGCAAAGATGAGCAAAACGGTAGCAAGTAAATAACCGTCTATAATTTCGACAACATGAGCGATTGAACTGGCGCGTAACTGAGCCCTTTCTTCTGCACCAAGTTCGGGCGACATATAATCACCTAAATGAGAAATCATCATCCATGCATCAACCGATGCTATATAAAGAACAGCAACAGCAGAAGCCAGGCTTGCTAATACTGCGGCAAGCACCATTAAGCGACTATTCCATAAAAAACTTTCAAATATTGACTCTATTATTTTCATATAATGTAAGTACTCAGTGAGATTAAAGAAAAAACTACTTGACAGGTGTTTTCCACCCTTTTGTCAATTTCAAGGCATCTACTACATCTACTATAAGCAACCTATTCGTCAATTCTAAGTCCTCATGAAGCCTATACGCCAGACTTTTTTCGATTGAAGACGAATCCAACCTGACTTACCTAAACTGGGACGCTTAAAACGCTCAAAATCCATATCTGTGTGGTTTACTATTCCCCATTTCTGGCAGCCCTCTGGGTATTTCCATCACCTCAACAAACTTTGTTTTAAAAGCACGTTTCAATACCTTGATACAGCGTTCCGGCTGTGTTTCGCCGCACATAAAAATATCTACGGCTGCATAGCCTTTTTCTGGCCAGGTGTGGATGCTGATATGTGATTCGGCGAGTAGTGCTACGCCTGTTATGCCTTGTCCGTTACCAAAATGGTGCAGTTGTATGTCGATCAAGGTGGCTTTAGCGATGTGTACACAGTCTTTCAGGGTTTGTTCAATCAGGGCAAGGTCATTTAGCTGGCTGGCTTGCCACAGGTCGATAATAAGGTGTTTGCCTATCGCTTGTTCGGTGTTTGCGGGCTGCGTATTCATGGTCGGGTGATCGCCTTGCCAATGCCGCGTTTGTCGGAGGCTGCGCTGGTCATACCGCTACGCTTGTCCTTGATGACAATCTGCATATTGCCCCAGCTGCTTTCGTGGGGCTGGGTGTGGTGACCCATTTTTTCCAGTGCTTTCAGGGTGTCGCTATCCAGTGCATGGGGTTCGTACTGTATGTGATCTGGCAGGTACTGGTGATGATAACGTGGCAGGTTGACGATTGCTTCTGCGCTTTTACCTTCGTGAAAGGCGAGGCTGCCGAGCAATACCATGGTGATTATGCGACTGCCGCCGGGTGTGCCGATAATGGCAAGGCGGTCTTTTGTTTCCAGGAAGGTGGGGGACATGCTGGATAACATGCGTTTGCCTGGTGCGATGGCATTGGCTTTGGCACCGACCAGTCCGTAGACATTGGGTGTGCCGGGTTTGGCTGAGAAGTCATCCATTTCATCATTGAGTAGTATGCCTGTCCCTGCGGGCATAAAACAGGAGCCAAATGGGTAGTTGATTGACAGGGTGGCGGCAACACGATTGCCTGCCTTGTCGATAATGGAAAAATGCGTGGTATCTGTGCCATTGCTATTGTCACGGAAGGTAGGTGCCAGGGTGCTGCTGGGCGTGGCACGATCCATGCGCATGGACTGACGCAGACCGGCGGCATAGTCTGGGCTAGTGAGTCGTTTGAGATCGACATTCACGAAATCACTATCACCCATATATTCAGCACGATCCCGATAGGCACGGCGCATGGCTTCGATAATCAGGTGGGTGCGGGTGCTTTTGCTCAGAGTTTCCAGCGGGTAGGCGGAGAGCATATTAAACATCTCAGCCAGTACAATACCGCCAGAGGAGGGTAGCGCAGCGGAGGTGATGGTCATGTCTTTGTAGTGGCTGACCACGGGCTTGCGCAGCTTGACACGGTAATTTTTTAAATCATCCAGTTGCCAGATGCCACCAGCACGTTG
>JALVFC010000203.1 GCA_027030285.1 Thiotrichaceae bacterium
ATCACAACGTTCAGAAATAAACCGACAAATTTCTTTTACCATCAATTTTGCTTCATTATCAGTCATTACTTAATTTATCCTTTATCAGTTCTTTAAATACACCCAGTTTTTCATGAAAATGCCAGCGAACAGCTTCCCCTTCTTTAGGCTTACGTAATTGCAATGTTGTAAATCGTTTATAAGCATTGTTATCAGAAATCTTCAATTTTTCCATTAGATAGGCAATACTGCTTTCTATTGTTAGATCAAACCAAGCTTGATTCCCAGCTGCTATTGTTAAATTGTTTGGCATTAATCTTGTAATATCCTTTGTCGTTTCAAATTTTGCAGGGTATGAATTTATATCTTTCTTCTGCCAAATCATCTTTTGATGATAGGACTGATTCAGATTGTAATCATCCATTGGCTCAGATTTTCTGAATGGCTGAATACGCTGAATTTCACCGCACCAGGTTATATCATGCTGCCACCACAACTGAGCGCAATTCTGTTCATTATTATTTCCAAACAGACGGATGTACTGAACAATATGTTCCAGTTCGTTAAAGCGTTTAAATTTTAGTGGCTTATCACCAGTTAAAGCAAAAGGCGGAAATAGTTTTTTTATTCGCGGAATGGCACTAATTGATTCGTATTCCTCGTTTGGCAATAGCTTTGAAAGCTCAGTACTATAAAATTTTCGCTTTTCTGATTCATATCCGGGGCGTAAGAAACAGGGTGAAAGCCCTCTTAAACCTTTAAAGTTTTTATCCAGTAAAACAATGTTTTCCGATACGGGTGGTTTTTTCCGATGACGTTGCACACGCCCTGCTAACTGAATTATAGAACGCATGGAACTGGGTTCTACCACTGCCCAATCATAATCATGGTCGCGTCCAACTTCGGCAACGGCAGTTGCTAACACAACAAAGATGTGGTTTGTTTCATTGCTTTTGTCGATTATTTCCTCAATTCCGCTTTCTCTCCACCATTTTTTTTCATCATGCCGGGTTAATGCATTATCCAGTTTTTGCTCAATCTGCGTTCGTAATACTAAAGGATATTGACTGTGATAAACACAATAATAAATTCGAATATCACTTGGCGGCTGACTGGCATATAACTGTCTTGCTACAGCAACCAATGGATCAATATTTGCCATTCTGACCAAACCTATAGACACTTTTTTACCTGACTTATGGCTCACAAAATTATTCTGATGCAAATTACCTATTGCTGTAAGGATGTTCTGGGCATAAATATGGCTGGGCTGTGTTTGTTTATCAGCTATTTTAACAGGCTTAATTTTGGCCTTTTTGATAGGTTTGGAGGGGTTATTAAGATTTTTGATGCGTCTTTCTATGAATGAGCTATGAGCATTATCAAAATTCTCTTTTGAAGCTATTTTCAACTCTATTGGTTTTTTAAACTCATCAAACCAGGCACAACAAACAGTTTTAGTTTGCCCCACTTCACCATTCACCTGAGTATAATGTTTACGCCCTTGTTGGTAAGCCTCAAATAAAGCCGAAGCGAATTCTGGAGAGAGTGTTGCGGTTGATAACAAGACTCTTGATCCGAGCATTCCAGCCCAATTGACCAATCTACATAAAGCGGGTAAATCCTCCAAACCAAAATCATCCGGTTCATCGATCACCAGATCAGAGCTGAGCAACCGCAACATCGGTGCAATTTGTCGTCCTCCACGCAAGCCATCAGTTGCTGGTATCAAGTAATCAATGGTGCTGACCAAAACAGGTGCTTGTATCAATTTTAATATTTTTTGATCATGCTCAAACCATTGTGCAAATTCACCATCATATTCAGGCAATTCATGGTTTAGTTCCAACTCATCTTTTAACAAAGACTCAGCAGATTCGCTTCCTTGTTGTTGCTGTATGCTTTGCTTAGGTTCCCTATTCAACTGATGCAAATCTTTCACCGCTTGAGAGCCAATTAGCACCGCTAATTCCGCGTAGCTTAAGTTCATGTGCTTTCTTAACGCATTCCCAGTTTGCAAGGTTAGTGTTCTCAGCCCCAAAGCAACATTAAAGCGACATTGCCCTTCTTCCGACAAAGCATACATAATGCGTGCGTTGGCTCTGGTTTTTCCTTTTCCTGTAGAGGCCATATTGATACCAAAAAAACCATATTTCTGGCTTTCTTCGCATAATGATTGTGCTGAGTCAAAAGCTTTATCTTGCCAGCCATAATCTGCCTGAAATGCCTTATCAACGGGTTTAGTGAATGCCTTATTCGGTTTTATGCTAGGCAAATCCCGTTTTAGCTTGGGTAATTTTCTGGCGATATGTCTGGCGTGTGTACCAACTGCAATATTATGTTCATCCAGTTTTTGCTTGCGGTACTTTGTTCCTGTTTCACGATCTATACCAGTATTGGCATAAGCTTGATAGTTTCTATCCTGCCACTTTTTTGTCACCTCCGATTGTGAGGAATAATAATGATCCGACAGCATAAGTGACAGACGAGAAAGATGTGCGGTGAATCGTTGGATAAACCAGTTTTCACTAAAAAGATATTCACTTTTCAAAATTCTTTCTGTCAATAAACTAATTTCTGTTTGCCAGTGGGCACTTTTAAAAGGTGTACCATAAGGAAATTTCCAATTATCAATCAATATCTTTTTATCCCAATTATGTTTTAGGCATTGGGGCGAATTCCAATTTGCTTCTAATAAATCAATCCATTTATCAATTTGCCTCAATGAGGGTGGCGTATCCTGATGTTTGGGAAATTGTGGCAAACGATGATGAGAAACAATCAACCAAGCAACAATTTTGGCAATAGGCGCCAATCCTTCAAATGGATTTTTAATACCTTTGCACAACCCATCTTTTAATCCTTCAAGTTTCAATAAAACTTTGTTTTCAAGATCATTATCAATTTTTTCAAGTTCCTTCAACCAATCCCTATCATCTCTACCATCAACAAAAGCTTGAAATAATCTTAGTGATATCCATTCATGACGATAAGGTTCATAGCTTTTTCCTCGATATTCAGGATTGAGCTTATTTTGAAATAACTGTATAGCTTTGCCAATATCATGGAAAAATCCAGCCAATGATGCCAGTAAAGCAATAACTTCTGTATTCATATTAAAAGATTCTTCTATTTTTTTGGATTCAGAAGTCAAATTAACCGGCACATATCCCTCAGCATTAAACTTATCCTTATTCCCCACCACCCATAGCAATTCTGATCTTGAGCGACTGCGTATCCAGTGGCAACTAACTGCGGTATTTTTAGTGGCGGTTTGTCTGAGTAGCTTCTTA
>JALVFC010000204.1 GCA_027030285.1 Thiotrichaceae bacterium
TTCAGGGCAGCCGCTGAAAAGCTTAGTAATGCAATCCAGTGGTTATTCCATAGGGCAACATAGCGAATGGTATGACCAATCTTGGGCAGCCCTCCAAGGTAATGATGCTGCTCCATTAATGCTTGAAAACGCATTTCTTCTTTGGGCTTGACTGGGCGTACTGTGATGGCAGACAGGTTCAATTGGTGCTCTGGTGTGGGTAAGCTTTAAAACCTGTTTATACCGAATAAGCCGTGGCTTGTCCAGTTATACTGGCAAGTGATTGATAAATTATTGAAATACAGGGACAACAAAAACACCCTGAGCAACAACATATGGTGCTTTTTTTGTCACTAAAACTACTATATACTGATTAAGATTTTGAGGAACTTAGTTCTCGGACAGCCTCCTGGGTCAATCAACATGACGTAATTGTTGAAACTGCTCTCCTTCCAGCTCATAAGCCTGCCCAAAGCCCATCACAAACCGACCACTTTGAGGAATTAGGCGGAACAAAATAAAGTCTGGCAAGCCACGCAGGACATCTATAATACCATCAAATTCCATACCAAACTGATCCAGCACCTCTGCATAGCTCTGCTCATTTGCAGTGACAGTTTCAACTTGGCAGTGATATGTAACACGGGTACGCGCAAAGATTTGCCGCGTATTTTGCTCATCCTCTGTTAGCATGATGGCGACTTCAGGGTTGTGCAGAAGGTCATTTGTATGGCTTGCCAATTGGCTTATAAAGATATAATAAAAACCCTTGTCATCTCTTATATAAGGCGCATAACTGATATTTGGCTTACCATCAACTGTGATACTACTGATCTGAATGGTATGAATACTGCCAAGTAACTGCTGCAAGGTTTCCTCTGCTGTTTCACTCATACTTTTCTGCTTATTGCTGTCAGAACTCCGCTTTCAGTTGCCGGGACAGTAACTCTCTGACTGCTTGTTGTGGGGATAATTCTTTATATAGTATGCAATGAACCTGCTGACAAATAGGCATTTCCACACCTGCTTGCTCAGCCAGCATATGAACTGAGTGGGAAGACTTTAAACCTTCAACTGCCTGGCCAATTTCTTCAACTGCCTGCTGAATACTCTTGCCCTGACCAAGCGCCAGCCCTAAGCGTCTGTTTCTGGACTGATTATCGGTGCAGGTTAGCACCAGATCACCAACACCCGCCAGCCCCATCAGTGTTTCTTCCTGCGCGCCCAGCTTTTTCCCAAGGCGCATGATTTCAGCCAGCCCCCGTGTGATCAGGGCAGCTCTGGCATTAGCACCATAACCCAGACCATCGGAAATACCTGCTGCAACTGCCAATACATTTTTAATAGCGCCACCAAGTTCAACACCAAGTACATCATCGCTGGTGTACACTCTAAAACTGCTACCCTGAAAAGCTCTTGCGATAACTGTAGCTAGCTCGATGTCATTTGCGGCTACAGTCATTGCTGTAGGCAATCCTTGTGCTACTTCCAGTGCAAAGGTTGGTCCTGACACAACAGCATACCTGTGACCAGGCAGCTCTTCACTGAGAATTTGATGCAAAAACTTCCCTGTACCCACCTCAATGCCCTTGGTGGCCCAGCAAATAGAGTGATCTTTTGGTAGTAGTGGCTTTAATCGTTGCAACAGCTCACGAAAGCCTACTGACGGCACGACAATTAGCTGGTAACTTGAGTGCTCGACCATGTCCTCAAGTCGGGAAGTGCAATGCAGGTTTTGGGGGAATTTTATACCAGGCAAATAACGTGCATTTTCTCGCTCATGGACCAGTCTTTCCATATGCTCTGGCATCCTGCCCCAGAGTAAAACCTCAATACCATTACGCGCTAATTGCAATGCAAGTGCAGTACCCCAAGAGCCTGCACCATAAACAGAAATTCGACTAAGTCGCGAAGCCAACATTAGGCCTCGGCGGTTTTGGCAGTCTCTGCTTCCTGTCTAGCTTCTTCCAGACGTTGCGCATAAAGAGCATCAAAGTTAATCGGTGATAAATGCATTTCCGGGAAGCTCCCCTTGGAAACCAGACTGGCAATAGCTTCTCGCGCATAAGGAAACAGGACTGATGGGCAGTACGCGGCAAGCAAGTGATTCATTTCTTCTTGTGTATAGCCAGCAATCTCAAAAACACCCGCCTGTGCCACCTCGACCAGAAAAGCTGTTTTGGTATTACTTTCGACTGTCACTGTTAGCTGCAGGACTACTTCGTAGTAATCATTGCCGAGAGGGTTAGCCTGAGTATTCATCTGTAGATTTGTTTCCGGCTTCCATTCTTCTGCATATACAGCAGGCGTATTGGGTGACTCAAACGATACATCTTTTACATAAATACGTTGAATCAGAAAGCGCTGCTGACTCCCTCCACTCTCCTTACCTGGTTTATTTTCTTGTTTTTCTTCTGCCATAATTTTTTCCTGTGAATGAGTTATTCCTGTAATTTCTGTAGCAGCTGATCCAGCTCACCCTTTCGATTAAGAGCGGCAAGGTCATCATATCCACCTATGTGCATCTTACCGATAAAGATTTGTGGCACACTATCTCTTCCGGATAAACGCTCCATTTCTTTACGTAGCTTTCTATCAGAATCGACGCGAATTTCTATATAGTCAACATTCTTGCTTTTTAAAAGTTTACGGGCTCGCATACAGTACGGACAAAACAGGGTACCGAACATAACCACCTTGTCGTCAACAAGCTGAGTTGCCTGCTGCTTTCTAGCCTTGCCTGCTTGACGTTTTCTAGCACCCATATTTATTTTTTCACCAGTGGCAAATTTGCTGACTCCCAGGCCAAAACACCACCTGCGAGATTGGACACATCCTCAAACCCTTCTTTTGTCAGTGAGTTACAAACATGTGCTGAACGACTGCCACTTCGGCAATATACCAGTACGGGATTATTTCTGTACTTGGTCAGTTCAGACATGCGTGATTTAAGCTCACTAACGGGAATATGTTTAGCCCCCTGAATAACTCCCCCATCCACTTCTTTATCTTCACGCACATCCAGCAACAGCACATTATCTTTATTCAACAAACGGACGGCATCATTGACACCTATCTGCTGATACTTGCGATTCAATCTACTGATTTCTGACCAGATAGTAAACCCTAATACACCAAGAAAACCAAAAATGAGATAGGGGTGTGAGCGTGCAAACTCAAGGTATTCAGCCATGAAAGCAAATCCATTAAAAAAAAATATAAGATATACGTGACAGGGCTATTCGTAAACCCCGAATTGAAATTTTATATAGAATCTGGCAGGAAAT
>JALVFC010000205.1 GCA_027030285.1 Thiotrichaceae bacterium
ATACTCTTAGAAAATAGTAGTTAATGTAAAGTATCTACTATTTACAGTATTTATCTGGAAAAGTAAATTGAAATATGATCGTATCTTGTTGATTTGTAGTATGTGGTCAGATGCTCTGAATTGCTGCGCCAGCAAAACCGTGGTGCTTGACTTTGTGTTACCAGCCGATGCAGCACTTGGAACCTACTCCGTAGAAAGCCAAGTGATGCAAGGTTCAGACCAGCTAGCTGCCATCAGCCGTAACTTCGATGTTATTGCGCTAGGTGCAACTCTGACACTGGAAACCGACAAGCAATCCTACTTGGCGAAAGATACTGTCAAACTCACGCAGACTGTAAAGAACACCACAGTCGCTAAACCGTTGTTAAACGCAACCCTGAAAACGGTGGTCAAGAATGCAAAGGGGAGCGTGGTCTATACCAAAGACACACCACTGGACACGTTAGCACCTAACGCCAGTAAAACCATAGTACTCGACTTCATCCTGGTCGCTGATGCCGCGCTCGGAACCTATTCTGTAGAAAGCCAAGTGGTGCAGGGGACAGACAAGTTAGCGGTAATTAGCCGCAGCTTTAAGGTGGTATCGCCACCACTCTCCGCATCACTGGCAGTCCGCAGCGACAAGTCAGCTTACCATGTGGATGATACGGTCAAACTTCAAACTGTGGTCAAGAACACCTCGCCACAGGCAAAGCTGGAGAATGTAGTTCTCAAAACACAGGTCAAGGATTCAACGGGCGTTGTGGTCTTTGAAAAGGAAACTACCCTGAACACTCTGGCAGGTAATGCAAGCCAGATGGTTGCCCTTGAATTTAGCTTTGCAAACGATGCGCCATTGGGAACATATAGTGTATCCAGTGAGCTTGTTGATAGTGAAAACAGCCCATTGGCAAATGCACAGACGACATTCAAGCTACAGGCGGATGCAACACAGGTAATTGTTGGCACGGTTTCTGTGCTGGATACAAATATCAAACCCGGCGATAAACAGCAATGTATCGGCCATATTGAAAATACTAGCGATACCGATATTGCAGACCTGCCCATACGCCAGATTATTATGCTGCTCGGTAGTAGTAACGAGTTAGACCACAATGATGCCACCATTCAGCTTCCTAAAAAGGCATCCAAGGAACTGATCTATGCGCTTGATGGTTTGACCCTGAACGTTGGTGAATACCAGTGTGTGCTCCAGATAAAAATCGGTGGTGTTTACACTACGCTGGATACCTCAAACTTTAAGGTAGCCGATAATGTTGTTCCACAACAAATTACACTGGATGTGACAACCGATAAGGCTGAATACGAAAAGGGAACAGTGGTAAAACTTAGGCATCAAATTGAAAATAAAACACCCTCTATGCCATTGCAGAACGCGATTTTGCAGGTTCGTGTTAGCGACCCAAATGGTGCAATTGTGTATGAACAGCAACAGTCGCTGAAGACGCTTTCCGCAAAAAGCATGTTACCAGTGAAAGTTACGCTTGCTGCAAAAGCAGACCAAAGCATCGTGTTTGACTTTATCTTGCCAGCCGATGCCGTACTGGGTGATTACACCGTGACCAGCCAAATATTGGATGCCAACCAGTCTGTTATTGTCACGGATAACGCAGTGTTCCGCGTGATTGCTGCAGTAGCGCCGATACCTACTCTGTCTGAATGGAGCCTGTTAATGCTGATATTGATTTTGGGGCTATCAGGCTTTTGGATAAGAAAACCACGCCGCTTGAAGCAGTTTAAACAGCGCTAAGCTGTATTGCCTATCGTTTAATAAAGCCTTCCTTTATCCTGTTTGATACAAAGACCTAATGAAAGATAACTGTTTATGAATACACATACTTTAGAACCTACAACACCACTAATCACCAGCATGAAAAGTGCCCAGCTATTTATGCGTATTATCGCCTTTGTGGTTATTTTTGCGCACACAACAGTTATCGGCGCGCCTACCATTGATGCGTTACGGAGTGAAATAAACAGAGAAAGTAGCGATAGCCAGCAAGATGCAGAAACCGAGCTGTCAGCTACTTTTGTAACCACCATTGAAAAACTGGCTTTGTTAAAACAATTACGGGTAGAAGGAAAAGATACCGATGCGGTCTTAGGTGAATTATCAACCTTAAAATCAAAAATTGAGGAGTTAAATACAACGGTATTAGAAAATTTTGCCAAAGTAGAAGCAGATATAAAAGCAAAGCAACTACCTGCTGTGATCTTAAAAAGACACACCGATATGGTGAATCATTATACCACAGAGCAACAAGCTTTTTTATCAATGCTTACTAAAGAAACTGATACAGGCTTAATTGCCAGTACAATACGAGGCTTTAATAACTTAATTGGCAATAACGAAGTTACGCCTGACGACGCTGCTGGAAACAGTGTTACTGATGATAAAGGAAAAACCTTTAGTACTGATGACTTCAAACGCTCTCAGCAAGAATTTGACCCTGATAATCTACCCACCAAAGCCTTGCAACCAGACAAAAACAACAAACCCAAAGAAACCAAACAAAAGTTTATTCAAAGTGGTTTAAGAAGTAGCCCACAAATTAAATTGGCAGCTTTAGGTGACTTTACCTTTAACAATTTAGAAGAAGCCGCCAACCCACTCTACCTTGCAGAGAGTGATGAAATACAACTAAGCCAGGAAATTAAAGACAAGGCAGCAGAGCTTAATTACGACCCCGTAAAAATTTACCACTGGGTACGCAATAATATCGAATGGCTGCCTAGCTGGGGAGCTATTCAGGATGCCGAACTAACGCTAGAAGCCAAGCGCGGCAATGCAATGGATATTGCCAGTTTGACTATCTCCTTGCTACGCGCATCAGGCATTCCAGCACGCTATGTGCATGGCACTATCGATGTCCCTGTCGAAAAGTTTAAAAACTGGGCAGGGGGCTTTAGCACTTATGAAGCTGCGGGTAACTATGCCTCCAGTGCTGGTATACCCATTACCAGTATTATCTCAGGTGGACAGGTAAAAACCATGCGCATGGAGCACGTCTGGGTAGAAGCAGCGATAGACTTTCAGCCATCCAGAGGTGCAAAAAACAAAGACGCCGATACCTGGGTGCAACTCGACCCCAGCTTTAAACAATATGAATATCAGGAAGGGCTAGATGTGGTCGCCATATCAGGGCTGGATATGGACAAGTTAGCACAGGATTTTGTTAACTCAGGCACAGTGAATGAAGCCGAAGGCTGGGCAACAGGCTTTGACTCTACCATATTACAAAAT
>JALVFC010000206.1 GCA_027030285.1 Thiotrichaceae bacterium
AGATCAAAGATATAAATCGTCGAACGATCAACGCCACGCTCAACTTCCTGTGCATAGCTAATCTGACCAACCTGTGTCATATCACGGGCAATAGACACAGGAATCGCAGCCTCCTCAGCCGCTTCCTTGAGCATATTCTCCAGTAGCCCCATGCCAACCGGTTGTCCGCCCGCCACCATCTGATCCAGCATACCCGGAAAAAAAGGCTTGTCTCTGGCTCTGATAGCAACCCAGACATAAATACCGTCCGCCTTCTTAACCAGACCATTTAAATGCACACCATAAGATGCCGCACCAAAATACAGCGTCGCTGCACGCTCAATTTCCAGCATACCCCGCTCAGCAAACTGATGATTCACCGGATAATTTTCATTCACCCAGGTATCAATCACGCCCCGCTGATGCAGCTCACGGATAACAGGAGCAAGCTGGTCAGTACGCTCCTGGTAGGTGTTTAAAAGAGGGTTTAACAACAACTGCTGATCGCTAATAGTGAATAAATCAGGCCAGTCATCCTGTAACAACTGCGCAAATGCAGGTCTGACCCAGCCATAGATATCACCTTCGATAATCCAGGGGAGATAATGATCCGGTTTCCAGGTATTGCAGTATTTGATCCGATCCAGGTAACTCATGGCGCGATAGTAGCAGCAAACAATAAGATTTGGCATCCAGGCTATTTTTTCATTCTCAAATTACCTGATATTTCTTTAAACCCCGACAACCAGATCTGATGCAACCACAATTATTTATTAGATATGGAAAAGTAGCTTATCCGAGGTGTTATAAAATGCTTGACCACGTTATTATTGATTTTCTGAACTATTTATATCCATAACCGTTCAAACGCAGTGCCATCAGCAAAACGATAGATAGAAAAGTCTCGAATATCTATCGTCAGTATTTTTCTGATTTTACTTAAATCTGCCATTGAGACTAATACCGCATCAGTAAAATCAGGGGCTATATTTTGATATTTGCTTAAAATATTCCGGATAAATAATAGGTCTTTTGCGCTTATTTCATGCATTACCAAAGCTCCCCGCTCTATCCATTGCAACAAAGCTTGTTTACCTTCGCTATCCAAAAAGAAGCATGTTTCTACAACAACAGGCCAGACGGTGTGCATATCTAGATGCGTATTATTTTTTAGAAATGTTTTAGCTGCATCATGGTGTGTGTCATCACTAGCAAAAAGAGCAACTAAAAAGCCTGTATCAACCCATGTTGCTGTACTTTGCATTTAACTTCTCCCAAATTTGTTTTTTTAATGGGTCACTGGGTGGCTGAGCTAGTTTGCCTGCATCAAATAAATCAACTCCCATGCTGTATGCGGTACGTTCGCTTTGAGTAAGTTTTTGACAAAGCTCATGAACCGCCTGTCTAACCAGGTCACTTTTACTTCTCCCTGATTGCTGTGCGACTTTTTCTAATAAATTCTCATCACTGGCAGGAAGTCTTACTGATAATGTCATACTTTATTCCTAGCTTGTCATACTGTATTACATGTAAGCTTAACAATGTTACTATTGACAGGCAAATTTAACTGAGCATATTTTTGAGAGCGAGTTGTTACACTTTTATACAGCAACGGAACTATTTTCTATACAATTATCATAAACGCTAGTGTGCAATCAGCATTAGCTTTGATGGTGTTGTCCAGTTATCCATCCCCAGAGATGATCCTGTTGGATTTGTTAAATATTTACCTGAATTCGGACTTCAAGTTGCTGTATTGATCCGGGTGACAAACTTTTTTTCATTTTCCTGCAAGGCTTGCCAGTTAGCTAGCTGGTGTTCCAACACCTTTAAATCTGCATCGGATACGTCATTTTCCCGGTTAATAATACGTTGACGCAATAGCGCTTCCGGGGCGCGGACTTCGATAATTTCATACGGCAATTTAAGTTGCTGCGCCAGTTGCTGAAAAGGCTGTCGTTGTTCGACTTTCAGGAAAGCGGCATCGACGATGACACTGTAACCGGCTTGCAGTATTTGCTGTGCCAGTTGCAGCAGCTTCTGGTAAGTTTGGGCAGAGGCTTCAGGGGAGTAATAACCGCTATGGATCCCGCTTGAGATATTTTCCTGGCGGGATTTGTTAAACAGGCGCTTGCGCTCCACATCTGAGCGAATACGGATCGTTCGTGGTGCGGCAATCATTTGACCGGATATCGTGCTTTTGCCAGAGGCGGATACGCCGCGCATGATACTTAGCTTTACGGGTGTCGGCTTGATAATTTGTTTTGCCAGATTGATATAAGAGGTCAGTTCCTGTATTGCCTGCTGTTTTTCTGTGACACTGATATCTGCTTGTTGCAGGCGCAGGGCATTCACCTTGGCACGCACCATGGCGCGGTAGCACGCATAAAAGGGCAGCAGCTTTAAACCAGCATAGTCTCCGGTGAATTCAAGGTAGCTATTTAAAAAGTAACTCGCCAGTTCTGCTGCCTGCCGATCTTGCAAGTCCATGACGAGAAAGGCGATATCGCTGATCACATCAATCCAGCGTAATTCCGGATTAAACTCGATGCAGTCAAAAGCCAAAGGTTCACCTTTGAACCAGAGCATATTGCGCAAATGCAGATCACCGTGGCATTCACGCACAAATCCCTGTTGTTTGCGTTGCCTGATGGTTGCTTGCAGGCGCTTGAATTCCTCTTCACTCCAGTACTGAATGGCTTGCAATGCTGGCATCAGCGTGCGGTCTGGCAGGTTGCCGTGAATCAATGTAAAGTTTTCAGCGATGGGATGGTAAACCGCTGTCGGCTTTCCGTAGACTGTTGCACTTGTTGCCACATCGACTGTGGAATGAAAATCAGCAACCCGTTGTGCAATCGCATGCATATGTTGCTGCGTCAACTTGCCTGCATTCAGGCGTTCATCCAGCTGGGCTGACTGCGGAAACTGGCGCATTTTTACGGCATATTCAAAGGCATCCCCGGCATTTTTGTTTTTGATTACGGGCTGCTGTGCGCTGCCACCAATCGCTACCACATCAAGATAAAGCTGCTTTGCCATACGGCGATTCAGGCGTACTTCCTCGGCACAATAATGCTGTCGTTTCTGGAGTGTTGAAAAATCCAGAAAGCCATAATTCACGGGCTTTTTTATCTTGTAGGCGAACTCGCCGGTTAGCACAATCCAGGAAATATGGGTTTCCAGCAGTTTGATTTTCCCTACCGGGTGGTTGTAGACCGTGGGGTTTAGCAGGGTTTCAATCGACAGGGACATAGGCTTTTCTC
>JALVFC010000207.1 GCA_027030285.1 Thiotrichaceae bacterium
CTTTTCCAGAGGAGCAACTTTGGCGGGGTCGCCGGTATACAGTGTTTCCGTGGTGCCTAGCAGGAGGTGGTTTTTCCAGGGCATTACAAACACGGCTCTGTGGTCTTGTGGTGCTTCCAGATAATAAATGCCATTGCCTTGGTGTAGTTTCGGTTGAGGGACTTCGATATGTGTACCTTGTACCAGTTCTATGGTTGGTTGTGGCTGGCTTAGCGGGATTTTTTTGGTGATTTGTGTGACCCAGGGGCCTGCGGCATTGATAATGGTGTGAGCGCGGATGGTGTGTGTTGCGGATTGTCGCTGGTAGCGTGCTAGACAGTAGGGTTCCTTGATTTCGGCGTTCTCAAAGTTGGCGTTGTAGTGGATGGTTGCGTCCATGTAGAGAGCCGATTTGAGTACGGCGCGAGTCAGGGCGCTATCATCTGTTTGTGCGTCATAGTATTGGAAGACTGCCTTTAGCCCTGCTTTTTTTAGTCCGTTTAAAGATGACCAGTTTGTTTTTGGGATACGTTTAAAAGGCTTTTGACTAAACAGGGAGTAGATGCTGAGTCCGAGGGTAATTTTCCAGGCACTATAGTGGCTTTGCTCATATACCGGAATATAAAAAGGCAGCATGTGAACCAGGTGCGGGGCGTTATGCAGTAATCGGTGACGTTCTTGCAGGCACTCTTTTACCAGGGCAAATTGTCCGGTTTCCAGATAGCGCAGACCGCCATGAATGAGTTTTGAGGATCGGCTGGAAGTGCCTTGTGCGGGTTGCTCAAACTGTTCCAGGATGAGTACGCGATAGCCTAGTGCCGCTGCTGCTTGTGCTACACCTGCGCCCTGAATGCCTGCGCCAATGACTAATACATCGTAGGTTTTCATGTGCTTGTACCATTGAGAATTGTCTCAATATCTCCTGTTTCGAAATGGCTAACGCCACGTTGCGCCAGTCGCTGTGCTTTTTTTGTTTGTTTAATATCATAGAGTAGCCATTGCCACGTGCCTTGCCAAAGTTTTCCCCTGGTGGGGAGCTTATGGTAGTTGCAGATCAGGTATTGAGGTTGCAAGCGTTCTGCCTGTAGCTGATAAGGCTTCTGGTATTTTTTGATAACCCAGCCACAGGGCAGGATATTCTGCGCCCTGGCATAAGCGATTGCGGCAAAGCTAAAGGAAATCAAAATGCATTGCCGGTCGTAGGGTGCCAGCTCTGTGAGTAGTTGTTGCATAACTGTTTCTATTCCCCAGTGTGTCAGGCTTTCCTCTTTTATTTCTACAAATGCTTTTGCCTGGGGGTATTTGTCCAGCAGTTTGAGTACGTCGTGTAGCAGGGGAATCGTTTGTGGAAAGAAGGTTTTGCGGTAGCGGTCGGGCTGGTGCACACTGATGCTTTGCAGGTCGCTGGTATGGTTGCTTAGTACCGATTTCCTCACTCCTGCCGTGCGCAGCAATGTATCATCATGAATCACGATAAAGTCATTGTCGAGGTTGAGTTGCAGGTCAAACTCAATAGCATTTGCCCCCAGGCGCAGTGCATTTTCCAGTGCCAGCAGGGTATTTTCGGGGCGGCGAGTCATGTCTCCCCTGTGTGCTACCCAGTATAGTTCTTTATTGCTCATGGCTTGTCATCAACGCAGTCAGGTGAGTATGAAACTGGCGATAACGCCGCCGCAAGCCGGGTTCTTTGGCAGGATAAAAAGTTTTTTGCTTTGTATCACACCAGGGGGGAGAGGATGCTGATAACCACGCTATTCCTCGGGCTGTACTCTCCTTGTCTCTTAATTGCTGAACTGGTAGTTGGCTGAGATTGGCTATTTTCTGGCAAAGTGCATCTATCTCGGCAAGTCCACCGCTGAGGATGCAACGCTGTATGGGGTGTGCTTTGCTCATCATGTCGAGGTTTTCCTGAAGCAGGAAAATAATGCTTTCAATCACTGCAACACATAGCTCGCGCTTGCCAGCTTGTGTTGCATTAATAAAATGTGGTGGAATCTTTGCAGACCACCAGGGACTGCCTAATCCGCCCACCGTATTGATAAACAGGGTTTCCATGGTTTCATCGTGCAAGCTTTGATCTAGCCATGCTGATACGTGTGATCGCCAGGGTTGCTGAGTAAATAAATCCTGCTGGGCCAGCCAGTTAAGTGCGTTTCCAGCCCCGTTGACAGTTGCTTCGCGGCAGTAGCGTATGGTGCCGGCACTGGAACAGGTAATACTGGTTAGCAAACGGCTGGAATGTTGCAGAGAGGGTAGTGGCTGGAGTACAAATGCTCCGCTACCAAGATTGATCAGGGCGGTTGTAGTGTCAATCTTGCCATTCATTGCGCCCAGTAAGGCTGCATTTTGATCGCCTCCAACAGCGCGAATGGGGGTTCGTGTGTTACCCAGATAGCCATAGTCGTACTGCATCGGGCGACACTGAGGTAATGTATTACGAGGTATTTTAAAGGCTTGTAGTAATCTGTCTGACCAGTCCAATGTTTTCATATTCCACAGTTGCATGCGTTGTGCCTGGCTGTGATCAACGACAAATTGCGGTTTACCTGGTTTTGTTTGTGCCAAATGGAATAGCAGATAGCTAATCAGGGGAGCCAGGTACAGGTTGTCAATGGACTGTTTTTTTACCCGTGGGCTATTATCCAATAACCAGCGTAATTTGCTTGCACCATAATGAGCTGAGCATGGCAAGCCGGAGATTTTCTGTATTTGCTGCGGACTAATCGTCAAGTCATCAAGGTAATGTTCGCCGCGTACATCTTGCCAGCTAATCGCTGCACTTAATGGTTCACCCTGCTGGTTACAGGCTAACACTGTCGAACGCTGACAGGCGATACCACAGCTTCTTATTTGCTTGCGTATCTTGGCAGGAAGCGATGCCAGAAGTCTGTGTTGAACCCTTATAATGGATTGTAAAATCTCGTCAGCCTGTTGTTCAATATGATTGTTTTGCCGCCTTGATAAAGCGATATTCTGCATCTCACGGGCAAGGACATTACCGCTCTGGTTATAGAGAATTGCTCGGCTGGCATGTGTGCCCTGATCGATGGCAAGGTGGTAGTTCATTATTGTTAGCATAGTACTTCTGCGAACTACGGCAGTAATAAAACTGATATGAGTCAGATAAACCCGTTGTTGTGTTACCATCATTGTTCTGAGAGTAATTACTGGTAAAAACAGGAAGTGAAGATGAAAGTTATGGGGAATACGGGGAAAGCATTAGTTTTTTTTGGCATGCTTGTGGTTTTTATGCAGTCTTCTGT
>JALVFC010000208.1 GCA_027030285.1 Thiotrichaceae bacterium
AAAGACAGACTGGTCTTTCTGGATTTCATTACCAAAAAAGAGGGTAATGTGTTCCCGATGATTCCTGCTGGTGCAGGGCAAAATGAAATGATATTGATCTAGCCTGGGTATATTCACATGAGACATACACTTTCAATTCTGATGGAAAATGAGTCCGGTGCCTTATCTCGCGTTGCAGGTCTGTTTTCGGCGCGTGGCTATAATATCGAGTCCTTGAATGTGGCGGTTACCGATGATCCAACCCTGTCGCGTTTAACATTGGTTACACGTGGCAATGATAGAATCATTGAACAAATCATGAAGCAGCTAAACAAGCTGATTGATGTGGTCAAGGTGCTTGATCTGGGTGATCATCCCCATGTGGAGCGTGAACTGATGCTGGTCAAGGTGGAGGCATCTGATATGGAATCCTGCGATTCCATCAAGCGGGTATCCGATATTTTCCGGGGTAGGGTTGTTGATATTTACAACCGAACCTACACCATTGAAATCACGGGTGGACAGGAAAAACTGAATGCCTTTTTAAGTGCAATGCAGCAGCATGCAGTACTTGAAGTCGCCAGATCTGGTGCTGTAGGTATTATGCGCGGTAATGCCTGATACGTTCTGATTCACTTTGTAGCAAATTTTTAACAGTTAATTAATTTAGGAAATCAATAGAATGAATATCTATTACGATAGTGATTGTGATCTTTCAATCATCCAGGGTAAAAAAGTTACCATCATCGGTTATGGTTCTCAGGGTCATGCTCACGCCAATAACCTGAAAGAATCCGGTGTCGATGTTACCGTTGGTCTGCGCGAAGGCTCAGCATCAGCTGTTAAGGCTGAAAATGCAGGACTGAAGGTGATGTCGCTAGAGGACTCTGTCAAAGATGCTGATGTGGTAATGGTGCTGGCACCTGATGAGCATCAGGCTGCACTGTATCGTAAAGTGATTGCCAAAAACATCAAGCAGGGCGCTGCACTCGCCTTTGCTCATGGTTTTAATATCCATTATGAGCAAATTGAGCCCCGCGCAGACCTGGATGTGATTATGATTGCCCCTAAAGGCCCCGGCCATCTGGTACGGTCTACCTATACACAAAGTGGTGGTGTTCCCACGCTGATTGCAATCGCACAGGATGCATCCGGATCTGCCAAGGATATTGCGTTGTCCTATGCTTCTGCCAATGGTGGTGGACGTGCGGGTATTATTGAAACTACTTTCCAGGAAGAGACCGAAACTGATCTGTTTGGTGAGCAGGCTGTGCTATGTGGTGGTGCAACGGCACTGGTTCAGGCAGGTTTTGAAACACTGGTTGAAGCAGGTTATGCCCCTGAAATGGCATATTTTGAATGTCTACATGAGTTGAAGCTGATCGTTGACCTGATGTATGAAGGTGGTATTGCCAATATGCGCTATTCCATTTCCAATACAGCTGAATATGGTGATCTGACTCGTGGTCCTCGTGTCATTACGGATGAAACCAAAGCTGAAATGGCGAGGATCCTGAAAGAAATTCAAAATGGTGAATTTGCTCGTGAGTTTATTCTGGAAAACCAGGCTGGAAGTGCGACACTAAAAGCAAAGCGTCGTATTGGTCGTGAGCATCAGATTGAAGAAGTAGGTGCAAAACTGCGTAGCATGATGTCATGGATTGGTGATAATAAAATCGTGGATAAGACGATTAACTAACTGTAGCCTGGATGTAATCAGAATCCGGGGTGAAGTTTTCTTCTCCACATTTCTGTGCATTGCATACGGGCTACGGGTATTTGAGCTACTCAATATATTGCGTTGAATTTGGCTCGGTCTGGTAGCCCGGATGTAATCCTTCTCCATATTCCCCCGTATTGCATGCGGGCTACGGACTCGATATAAACATGTCTTTCCTGGTGCAAGTCTGTTGGCTAGCTAATGTTCGTATTACACACTTCAAATAAAACGGAAAACCTGTTAGACCACCTCAGCACCGTTCTGTCCAGACCTTTATCCTCTCCTTTTAGCAGTGAGGTGTTTCTCATCCAGAGCCAGGGCATGGAGCGTTGGCTATGTCAACAACTTGCTGATAAAAAGGATGTGTGGGCTAACTTTACATTTTATTTTCCGGGTAATTTTTTTAAGGAAATTGTTGCTGCATTTCGAACAGACTTCCCATCCAACCCTGATTATCAGTGGTTTGATAAAGAATCACTGATTTGGTGTTTCGATGAACTATTACGTGATTTGAAAGATGATGTTTTTCGACCACTAAAGAATTACTTGCAACAAGGTGATGAAGGTCTTAAGCGTTACCAACTTGCTGATCAGCTAGCGCAGCTCTTTGATCAATACCAGTTTTTACGACCTGAATGGCTGGCTACCTGGGAGCAGGGTGGTTCGCTTTTTGATGCTTTCTCTAAATCCCCTGGCGACACAACCCGCCACGTGAGCGAAATGTGGCAGCGGGCTTTGTGGCAAAAGCTACTGGACAGGTATGCTTCCGGTGATAGGCGCAGTAAAGGTGCTGTCTGGATAGATACGATCAATTCACTTAATCAACATCGCAAAGCGGAAATATTGGCTTTACTGCCCGAGCGTTTATCGGTGTTTGGCATCAATGCGATGTCGCCCCTTTATCTGCATTTTCTGCAAACCATCAGTGAATTTATTGATGTACACTTTTTTTTGCTAAATCCCACTAAAGCCTACTGGGCAGATTTACCCCGCAAGCAACAACTGGCTCGTGAACTATCGCGGCAAAATGACAGCAGCGCTGAAATCTATTCTGTAGATAATCAGCTGCTGTCTTCATATGGTCAACAGGGGCGTGACTTCCAGCAGCTGTTACTGGAACAATGTACTTTTGAACATCAGTTTAGCAGTTTCGAGACAGTCCATCGAGGCACGATCCTGGCACATATTCAACAAGACATTCTTAATAATACTCATACCGAACTACTGCAAGCGGAAGCTCCTGATAGCATGGATAACAGCATCAGTGTTCATGCTTGCCATACCCCTGTGCGTGAGGTGCAGGTGGTTAAAGATCAACTGCTAGCCGCCTTGCAATCGGATGAAAATTTAAGCTTGCGAGATATTATCGTTATGGCACCGGATATTTCTCGCTACGCACCCTTTATTGACGCAGTTTTTGATGATATACCCCATGCCATAGCAGATAAAACCACACTTGATAGCAACTCTCCATTACAAATATTCATCCGCTTTCTTGAACTTAGCCAGGGCCGATGGGAAGTTGATGCAGTGTTGGCTGTACTAGAAGAAGCCTGTGTATATCGCAAGTTTGGACTACTGGAAACTGATTTCGAGCACCTGCATAACTGGGTCGAGCAAACCAGGATTCGCTGGGGTGAGTCTGCTGAACACCGGCAGGAACTTGGGCTTCCATGTGTTGACGAGAATAGCTGGCAGGCTGGACTGGAACGCTTGCTGATGGGATATACGAACGCTTCTGAAAACGAGTTTTCTGATGACATTTTACCATTTACAGATATAGAAGGATCACAGGCTCAGGCACTTGGAGGTTTGTATCAGTTTATTCGTTTACTTATCCATTACAAATCATTGTTTGGTCAGTCACACACACTCAAATACTGGGGTATTCACCTGCAGGAGTGTGTTTCCCAGCTGTTATCAGATACAGATAATGAAGCAACAATAAGTGCTATTTATCAACTCATAGAGGAGCTGCAAAAAAAACAGATATTTCATCAGCAGAAAGTGTCTCTCGCTGTGATTGTGAATTGGTTAAACAGCGCTGCAAGTAGCCGCCGTTCCAGTGCTGGTTTTTTGCGTGGACAGCTAACATTTTGTTCCATGTTGCCCATGCGTGCCATTCCTTTCAAGGTGATTGCTCTTTTAGGGATGAATGAAGGTGAATTCCCTCATCAGGAAGTGCATTCTGCTTTCGACTTGATGTCTCGGGATTTCCGCAAGGGCGATAAATCATCACGTATGGATGAGCGTTACCAGTTTCTGGAGATTTTGCTGTCTGCACGCAAGCAAATCATTC
>JALVFC010000209.1 GCA_027030285.1 Thiotrichaceae bacterium
GGAAGTACACAGCATCGTAATGACCAGCCACCCTCAATTGTGGTGAGTGAGCTACTGGATGTATTATCTGAAAACTACCAGTTAGATCTCAGTGATATACATATCAAACAACCGCTTCAACCTTTTAGTCAGCGCTATTTTAGTGATCAGAAGCATTATTTTAGTTATTCAGCACAACACTTCAGAATATGTCAGTCTGTACTCAATAGTCACCCACCAGCCGCTACGCCATGGTGGCAAGGTGAAGTCTCAGTGGAGACTCCAGAAGTCATTCATATCAATGATTTACTGAGTTTTTACCAACATCCGCAGCGCTATTTTCTACAACATCAAGTTGCCCTCCAGATACCTTCACTGAATATTAAGGATGTTGAAAGTGAGCCTTTTGAAATCCCGACACTGTCACAGTATCAGATTGATCAGCAGTGGGTAGCCGAGTTGATGAACGCTGAGGGCGAGTCGTTCGGCTTTTTGGAAGATCAATATTTGCAGCGTTTACGGGCTGAAGGACGCTGGCTGAGTGGTCATCACGCCAATGTGTTGTTTGATGCAAAGCGTGACGAGATTCACTCCTTCGTTGAACAGCTTAAGCGCACCCCTTGTGGAAAGCCAATGGATGCTCTAGCGGTAGATCTTGATATTGGTTCTTATCGTCTTGTTGGTAGTATCCAGCCACGCTATGAAAATGGAAACCTGTTTTATCGCTATGCCAAACTTAAGGGAAAGGATTTATTAAGTGCATGGATTTGTCATCTGGTCACTTTGCAATACCAGGCAGCTACTACCTGGTTATGTACACAAGATACTAACTGGAGATTCCAGGAAGTTGCTGATAGTCAGCAGCACTTGCTGGTATTAATCGAGCAGTTTGTTTCCGGCTTGCGAAGCCCCAGCCCCTTTATATTAGATGCCGCCCTAGTCTTGCAGCGAACTTTACATAATAAAACTAGCAGAAGTGACCCTTTAGAAGCTGCATTAAGCCAATATAAGGGCGAACTGGATTATGATGAATATCTACAAACAATTTATCAGGGAATGAGTGCTGATTCTGTTTTGAATAAATCATTTGTGACTACTAGTAAACAAATTTTGACATCAATTTGGGACGCAGGCTGTCAGGATTGTTTTTAGAAATTTCTTTGAAAGTATTAAAATATCATAATGACTCGTGTAAACACCCCAAAACGAGCAAAACTGCTACGTTATCTTCATCTACTAGGAATTATTCTTTTTCTATCCGCTTGCAGCACACAACAGGTTGCAAGAACGACTGTTTCAATTGCCAGGCTGCCTGCCAAAGCTGTAGGTTCTGCTGCAAGAGCCACTGGCTCTACTGTTGGTGGTACGGTTGGGTATGCTGTTGGTGGCAGGATAGGAGGGACTGTAGGAGCCACTATCGGTAGAACCGCTGGCAGCATTGTTACAGGGAATCAATAAGTAGTCACTCTCGAAACTGTATTAGCATAATAAAAAAATTATAAAGCTTATAAAAAAATAAATAATTCAAAAGGGCCACCTCATGAAGTTTCTACAATCTGCTACGCGGATAGCGTTCGTCTGTGCGCTATTTATTAATCTCGCATATGCCCACAACAGTATCTGGACTGATGTCAGTTTGGATGATGTGGCAGCAAAATCCAGTTCACCGCAACCTCAGCTAAAGCTTATGCCCAGTAGCTACCGCCTGCTGCACCTTGATAGTCAGGCACTACAAAATACACTGGCAAGCAACAAAAAAAATATATCGAACCGCGCACCTGGCATTGATATACCACTGCCAGAGGGTGGCAGTATACATCTTGTATTAACTGAAGATGAGGTGATGGCACCAGAACTGGCAGCACAATTCCCGAAGATAAGATCCTGGCGCGTTGACGAAAAAGATAATAACGGTATCTACGGTGCCATTGATCTTACTGAGCAGGGGTTTCATGCAATGTTATACCTGCCGGATGCATCCCGTCTGTTTATTGACCCCAGGCGGTCTGAGAGTGATATTTTTTACATTAGTTATCTGGACAAGTTTTACCACCCGACTGAAAAGACCTCACATTACTGCAAATTAAAAGACTTTTGGGGTGTGGATAATGAGGGGTATGCAGCCAAGCAGAAATCACTGAAAACTCTGGCAACAAGAACTGCTGGCTCCATACGCACTTATCGCCTTGCGATGGCTGCTACTGGTGAATATACAGCCTATCATGGTGGTACGGTTGCTGGTGCCTTAAGTGCTATTGTGACCACTGTCAGCCGGGTGAATACCATTTATGAACGTGATCTGGCAATTAAATTTCAGCTGGTTGCAAATAACCAGCTACTGATACATACGGATACAACAACCTATAGCAATAATGATGCAAATAAAATGCTACAGGAAAATCAAACACAAATTGACCAGATCATTGGTAAAGATAATTATGACATTGGGCACGTGGTAAGTACAGCACCTGGCGGTGTTGCTTTTATGTATTCCGCCTGTAGTAATCGTTATAAAGCGGGTGGTGTTACAGGAAGCAGCATCCCGGAAACAGATGCTTTTGATATAGACTTTGTAGCACATGAAATTGGTCACCAATTTGGTGCAAATCATACCTTCAATAGTGAAACAGCAAGCTGCGGTTTTGGTAACCGTAATCCCGTGGTTGCTGTTGAGCCAGGGAGTGGCTCTACTATTATGGCCTATGCCGGGCTTTGCGGTGACAGCAATAATCTTCAGCTACATTCCGATGCTATGTTTAACATCATGAGTATTGTGCAAATCAATAGTTTTCTTGATAACCCTAACCAGGGAGGAAGCTGTGGTGTAGAAAACTCTGCCCCCAACCAGCAACCTTCTGTACAGGCCGGCAAGGACTATACCATTCCGGCAAATACAGCGTTTGAACTGGTTGGCTCTGGCAGTGATGCAGATGGTGATACGCTCAGTTATTCATGGGAACAGATTGATGCAGGTGCTGCAAGTGATGTCAATGTGGTTTTAACCGACAACGCACTCTTCCGGACGTATTTGCCAAAGTCATCACCAGAGCGAATCTTTCCACCCCTGGACAGTTTGTTAAACCACGTTTCCAGGCGCGGTGAAACGCTACCAGATATAGCTCGAAGTTTAAATTTCTCACTGGTTGTACGTGACCAGAAAGGAGGCGTGAATGCTGACGAGATGGTTGTTGAAGTAGTAGACTCAAGCGGATTTAAAATCACTTCACATAAAACAACCGAGACATTAATTGCCAATGAGCCTACTACCGTTGGCTGGGATGTCGCGGGAACAGATAGTGATCCTGTCAACTGTTCTGCTGTAGATATTTTGCTAAGTACAGATCGTGGAGTCAGCTTCAGGAATGTCTTGTCAGCAACGCCAAATGATGGTGAACAGACTATTACCATACCTTCAACGATTGATAACAGTACAACAGCACGCTTCAAGATTAAGTGTACCAACAACATCTTTTTTGCGATCTCTGATGCCGACCTGACGACGATTGCAGCACGGGGAAGCGATACGGTTGCCAATAATTTATTAACCCCGGGCAGCCAGACGGATAAGGGTGGCTCCGGTGCATTTGACTGGCGAATGCTATTACTGGGATTACTTGCTTATTGCCGAAGATTTTTCTCTATCAATGAACCGCATAACAGGAAAACAACCAGCAAAACAATTAGTACTTGAAATGTTGACCTCGCTGAATATAGTATACCCCGCACTTTAAATGACGAGTATCACATGGAACTGAACCCTCTCTATGCCAAAATAGCAGATCTGCAAACCCGTACCGATGATCTCAGGGGGTATCTTTGACTATGCAACAAAAAAAGAACAATTAGAAGAAGTAAACCGCGAACTCGAAAACCCACAAATCTGGAATGATCCGGCTAACGCACAGCAACTGGGGAAAAATAAAACCCAGCTAGAGCTGGTTGTGAAGACTATCGAATCGCTTGATGCTGCTTTATCCGATGCCAAAGATTTGCTGGAGATGGCAGAGGCAGAAGGGGATAGTGATACCGTCGAAGCAGTAACCCAGGATCTTGAGAACTGTGAGGTGGATGTTGGCAAACTTGAGTTTCAACGTATGTTCTCAGGTGAAATGGATATCAACAACGCCTTTCTTGATATTCAATCCGGCTCTGGTGGCACCGAGGCTCAGGACTGGGCTGAAATGCTACTTAGAATGTACCTGCGTTGGGGCGAGCAAAAAGGATTTAAAACTGAACTGATTGAAGCCTCACCAGGTGAAGTAGCCGGTATCAAGAGTGCCTCTATCCGTTTTCAGGGTGAATATGCCTATGGCTGGTTGCGAACCGAAACAGGCGTACATCGTTTAGTGCGTAAATCACCATTTGATTCCGGCAATCGACGCCATACTTCGTTTGCTGCGGTATTTGTTTCCCCTGAAGTTGATGATGATATTAATATTGAAATCAATCCAGCTGATTTGCGCATAGATGTTTACCGTGCATCCGGGGCAGGGGGGCAGCACGTCAACAAAACTGAATCAGCAGTCAGAATTACCCATCTACCAACCAACACTGTAGTACAGTGCCAAAATGGTCGTTCCCAGCATGCCAACAAGGATACGGCAATGAAGCAGCTAAAGGCAAAGCTGTATGAACTGGAAATGCTCAAGAAAAATGAGCAACAACAAGCCTTGGAAGATACCAAATCCGATATTGGATGGGGCAGTCAGATCCGCTCTTATGTATTGGATCAGTCTCGCATCAAGGATTTACGCACAGGCGTGGAAACTGGCAATACACAGGCCGTTCTGGATGGTTCTCTGGATCAATTTATCGAAGCCAGTCTGAAAAGTGGACTTTAGGATTAAATAATGAGTAAACAAAATAATAAGTCGCAAGAAAATGATGAAAATCAGCTCATCACACAGCGCCGCGAAAAACTTGCAGCTATCAGGAAAAAACAGGATGTTGCTTTCCCGAATGACTTTAAACGCGAACACTATGCAGCTCCACTGCATATAGAATATGGCGAATATGAGCGCGAATGGTTTGATGAAAACCTGATACCAGTCAGTATCGCTGGTCGTATTATGCTAAAGCGAGTTATGGGTAAAGCGAGCTTTATTAGTATCTCCGATACAACAGGTCGTATCCAGCTGTTTATTCAACGCAATAATGTCGGTGAGGACTGCTACAAAGATTTCAAAACCTGGGACACTGGCGATATCGTGGGTGCAAAAGGTGAGTTATTCAAAACTAAAACAGGTGAATTGTCAGTGCGCGTCAAGGAGTTGCGCTTGCTAACTAAATCCTTGCGTCCATTGCCAGAAAAATTTCACGGACTGACAGATCATGAACAACGCTATCGTCAGCGCTATCTCGACTTGATCATGAATGAAGAAGCGCGTCAGGTCTTTATGATGCGCTCCATGATAGTGAACTACATCCGTAACTATTTTCTGCAACGCGACTTTCTGGAAGTGGAAACCCCCATGTTGCAAACAATCCCGGGTGGTGCAACAGCAAGACCGTTTACCACACACCATAATGCTCTGGATATCAATATGTATCTGCGTATCGCCCCGGAGTTATATCTGAAACGTCTGGTAGTTGGTGGTTTTGACAGGGTATTTGAGATAAACCGGAACTTTAGAAACGAAGGTTTATCGACACGCCATAACCCCGAATTTACCATGCTGGAGTGGTATCAGGCATATGCCACCTACCATGATCTCATGGATACCACTGAAGAACTACTGAAAGGAATAGCGCGTGATGGACTGGGAACGACGCAGATTACCTATCAGGGCGACACTTTTGATTTTGCCAAACCATTCGCACGCATGACTGTAAAAGAGTCCATTTTGCATTTTAATGAGACCATAAGTGAAGCTCAGCTGGATGATATAGAAAGTGCACAACAGATTTGCGAAGAGCTAGATATTCCGACTGAAAATTACTGGGGGCTAGGTAAGCTACAGATAGAAATCTTTGAGAAAACAGTAGAGCATCGCCTGATGGATCCTACATTTATTACTGCATATCCGGCAGAAGTTTCACCGCTGGCAAGACGTAATGATGAAGACCCCTTTGTCACAGATCGATTTGAACTGTTTATAGGTGGGCGTGAAATTGGCAACGGATTTTCCGAGCTTAATGATGCTGAAGATCAGGCAGAACGCTTTAACAAACAGGTCGCAGAAAAAGATGCGGGCGATGATGAAGCCATGCATTATGATGCGGACTATATCCGTGCGCTAGAGTATGGTTTGCCACCAACAGCAGGGGAGGGGATAGGTATAGATCGCCTGGTAATGCTGTTTACGGATATGCCTTCGATACGCGATGTAATACTATTTCCACACATGCGGCCCGAATAAAACAATCTTAATAATAGGTAACTATTCAGCGCGTAATCCGCGGTGCTTATCTTATTTGTAGAGACGTAACATGTTACGTCTCTACAAGTCTCTAAATTAATCCTGGCAATTAACCAAAAATCTTTTTAGCCATATCCATAGCGCCAGAAACGCCACCAATAGAGTCTAGCAGTGAGCCACCACTACTTGCATTGTCAACAAGTTGTGGAAGCGCATCAGCCAACCCTCCGGCTGCTTCCTCATGACTTAAACCCAATTGCGAAGCAAACTCAGATATCTTGTCTGAGCCAAACATACTGGTTACGGCATCAGGAGAAATACTTTCATTTTCACCGTCACCTAACCAGGATTTTGCCACCCCTGCCAGACCACCAGAATTCATGCTTGAGAGTATAGAGCCGAGATCCAGACCTCCGTCCGAAGAGTTGTCACTTCCGCCTCCCAATAAACTACCCAGTGCTGATGTAAGCATGCCGGAGTCTAATGCACTACCCGCATTTCCGCTAAGTTTGCTCTGAATGAATGCAGTAGCACCCATTTTCAATAAATCACCCATGTCCATGAGTTTTTCCTCTTGTTAATTAAATTTTGAATACTATTTGCAGTATAAGCCTCGAACACAAACTGAATCAAGGATTTCAATTACAGCAATAAAATAAATGAATTAGTCTATGGCTGGGATACGAATTTTTTGACCTTCAAATATCAAATCCGGATCTTTAATAACTTCTCGGTTTTCTTCGAAAATGTACTTGTATTTGCTACCATCTCCATACATCTTTTCTGCAATTTTCCAGAGGCTATCACCCTTGGCGACTTCATAATATTGAACTTCTTGCTCTGCAGGAGGTGCAATAACATCATCAGCTCTCACTTCTTCTATGCCCATTGCATTACCCGTCATCAGTATGGCTTTTTCAAGCGCACTAGCAGAGTCAGCCTCACCTTTAATGGTGGCAACACCATCTTTAACGGTTATTTCGAGGTCTTTTATACCTGGGTTGTCTTCCTCAATATGAGCCTTAATTTTTTCGGGAGCTTCGTCCTCATTTCCAAATAATTTATTACCAATGTCTTTAGCAAAATCAAAAAGACCCATAACTACTCTCCTTTGTGTGAAAAAAGTATTACCAAATATCAATCTTGAGCTTTGACTACTCAAAGTTCACTTTAT
>JALVFC010000210.1 GCA_027030285.1 Thiotrichaceae bacterium
CTATCAAGTCTGGCCAGTGGGCAGCTTTTACCCTCATCTGAGTATGCATGGTGCTGGCATATTTCTGAACCAGTTTTCACTACTCTTTTATATGGCTGTCCTGATAGCAGGTCCTATTATCGCGACTATGTTCATCGTTGAACTAGGTGCTGCCATAATAACCCGGTATGTTCCCCAGCTGAATATATTTATATTAATGATGCCTATTAAGGCAGGTATCTCTGCCCTGTTACTTGTGTATTATATCACTTATATTTCAGGCTATCTAAGGAATGCTTTTCTACATTTTGGGGATTCTTTCGAGTTATTGGAAACCTTGTTTAAGTGAGCCAGGATAAAGAAAGCAAAACAGAAGAACCAACACCCCGAAAACTTCGTGATGCTCGCAAAAAAGGTCAGGTTGCCAGAAGTGAGGAACTGGTTCCCCTGATGATGATCTTGCTTGCTATTTTATTTTTCTGGGCGGCATGGGACTGGTTGTCTGCAGAATTGCAGGAATATATGAGTGCAGTTGGTAGTTATGGTTATGATCGGGGGTTCAAGTCAGCTCTGGATACTTCTTTATCAGTCTGGCTGAAAAAAGTTTTTATGGGGATCATGTTGCCATTTTCCCTGCTGATGCTGGCAGCTGGTATCATGGGTAATGTCATGCAATTTGGCTTTTTATTTTCTCTGCATCCTGTTATTCCCAAACCTGAGAAAATCAACCCTGTAGCTGGTTTCAAGCGTGTTTTTTCCATGAAGCAGGTGGTTAAAACGCTGTTATCCATTATCAAGATTATCGCCATGTCGATCATTATTGTATTCGTGGTAAGAACAGCCATTTATGAGTATATGCATGATATTGGGCAATGCGATATTCCGTGCCAATTCAATGTGTTCACCTCTATGGCAAAAAAGATGATGTTTATATTAATACCAGTGCTGGTATTTATGGTGATGATTGATTTGATGTATCAAAAGTTTCAGTTTCGTAAAGAACAACGCATGACCAAAGACGAGGTTAAAAGAGAGCATAAGAATCAGGAAGGGGATCCTCTGATAAAGGGTCAGAGAAGAAGTGAGCAACGGCGGCTACTTGAACAGGACATCAAGGATCAAATAAAGCAATCCAGAATCATTATTGTTGGGATGCGAAGAGCTGTAGCCCTGCTGTACGAAGATGATATGCCGTTGCCCATCATTCTGGCAATTGGCAGGGATAGGCTGAGTGTGACTATGGTGCAAATAGCTAAAAAAGAGAAAGTTCCTGTGGTCGCTGACCCCGGACTAGTCAAAGTTCTGGAGGAGGATGGAGTAATTGATCAATATATCCCCACATCAGCCATAAAGGGTGTCGCCCAGGCTCTCAAGAGACAATCCTGATACCAGAGTTTTAGTAGAGCTATTCAATCTGGATTCCAGGTTTAAACAATTATGATCATATGCCTATTTTCTAGCTAAACCGACATTTAGTCTGAATCTTTTATGCTTGAGTTGTGTAGCTTGTATATTGGTGTGAAGGATGTTTCGTAGGTTCTTTTTCTGATCAAAGGAACTGTCCGAAACAGGAAACATTGCTAATAAAAGAAAGTGCAGTTTGCAGGTTCATTGCCATCCAGAAAATGTACTTCCACAGTGGTATAGCGAAACCATTATCACCGTTTTAAGACGGTCAGTCACATTACTTATATAAGATGTAACTACTCAGCATGACGATATGTCAAGGCAGCAAGTTATTGATGATACGAGCTTCGGCAGCAGGGTGTACTCATAGCGTCACGGATCATCAATAACTTGCCAGCCTTACACTAATGGTTACGCTTAGTAGTTATACATAAAAATTACTAAAGAGAACTAATAACGTTATGTCTGCAAAAAACGGGGTCATCATGAGAGAGGAGAAAAAAAATGCCTTATCTGGTTTTCGTGACAAGGCTACAGAGGTGCGAAGAAAGCTCCTCAGGTTATATCTACAGTATGTAAATCCCAAGCTGGCTAAAGTGATTGACGCTGTAAGTGACCCCAAAACATTTATTCGTAAGGTGTTACCACAAGATATTTCCAAATGGTTAACCATTGCTGCGTTAACCACCGGGCTGTTGATGCTAACCATGCCAGAAAATTTCTGGGACTGGCAGGTTGTTATATTTATGGGGATTTTTTTGCTGGGACCTATAGCTTGCCGGATGCTGCAAAGTGTCCGTTCAACTTTTTATAACCTGCTTGTTGCATACCCTGGTAAATACCTGTTGCAACAGGAAATTGTCCTGGATAAGCCGATAGTGAACGGGAATGCTGAAGTCGTTTTACATGGTGAAACCTGGCAATTGAGAGGTGATGACTGTCCTGCAGGGAGTCGGGTAAAGGTCATTGCTATCAAGGAAAATATTCTGTTTGTTTCACTGCTAAATTGAATTGTGAGGTGCAATATGGGTCATTCTACTCAACGGATAACAGGTATCACAGATTCAGAAAATGGTGATGGTGTAAAAAGGTTTGCGTTAAAAGGAAACCTGGACGAGGAACTTTCTTCTCAGCTGGAGAAGAGCCTACTTTCAGGCAGTATACCTGCGGATCAGAAAGTTATTCTGGATTTTGCAGAAGTGCCAATGGTGACACCGGATGGTATCAGGGTTTTGCTTAACACCTCATTTCAGTTTGATGAGGGGGGACTGATCGTCGAGAACCCAAATAATGACGTGCAACAGCTCTTAAGGACAGTTGGTCTGGAGTCTCTGGTGAAAATAAATTAATGACTGAGGTAATAAAGTGATAGGAGAACAAATGCAGGAATTCCTGTTAAAAATTACCCGTCGTAACGATGTGGTACTGGCGGTTTTTCTGGTAACTATAGCCTTTATCATGATCCTGCCTATGCCGACCTGGCTGATGGATTTGTTTATCGCTGTTAATATGGGTGGCACCATTATGCTTATGGTGATATCGGTTTACCTGCCTTCACCATTATCATTTTCTGCTTTTCCCTCAGTACTCCTGTTGACAACTCTGTTCCGGCTTTCATTAAGTATTGCTTCAACGCGATTAATTTTGCTACAGGCTGATGCGGGTAAAATTATTACTACTTTTGGCGAGTTTGTTGTTGGTGGCAATCTGATTGTTGGTTTTGTTGTCTTTTTGATCATTACCATTGTGCAGTTTATTGTTATTACCAAAGGTTCAGAACGGGTTGCTGAGGTAGGCGCACGCTTTTCATTGGATGCCATGCC
>JALVFC010000211.1 GCA_027030285.1 Thiotrichaceae bacterium
TGAATTACGTGGTCTTACGGGAGGTCGAACCAGTCTGATCCCTCACCAGTTGTATATTGCCCATGAGGTTGCCAGCCGCTTTGCGCCGCGTGTGTTACTGGCGGATGAAGTGGGACTCGGCAAGACGATTGAAGCGGGCATGATTCTGCACCAGCAACTCATCACCGAACGCGCACAACGGGTGTTAATTGTAGTGCCTGAAACGCTGGTGCATCAATGGCTGGTGGAAATGCTCAGGCGCTTTAACCTGATGTTTCATATTCTGGATGAAGATCGCTGCGCTGATATTATCGTCAGTGATGAAGCTGAAAACCCTTTTCTCAGCAAGCAGCTAATTCTCTGCTCGCAGGAGTTCCTCACCCGTTCTGAAATCTACTTTCAGCAAAGCCTTAACGGGGAATGGGATTTATTAATTGTCGATGAGGCACATCATCTGGTCTGGTCAGAGCAGCAACCCAGCCGGGAATACCAGGTTATTGAACAGCTTGCCCTGCAAACCAAAGGTGTGCTGCTGCTTACTGCCACGCCCGAGCAATTGGGCAAACAAAGTCACTTTGCCCGTTTACGCCTGCTAGACCCTGATCGTTTCCCCAGTTTCGAAACATTTCTTGAAGAAGAAAAACGCTATGCACCCATTGCCCACGCCCTGGAGCAACTGATAGATAACCAGCCGCTCGATCAGGCAGCACTGGAAACACTAAAACGCTATCAGGATGATGCCCAAAATCAGCAATATATCGAGACCTTGCTCGATGCAAATGCCAGTAATACAAGCCAGCAAACGGCTCGACATGAACTGGTTGAACACTTGCTGGATCGGCATGGCACGGGACGTGTGCTATTCAGAAACACTCGCGCCGCTGTCAAGGGATTCCCTGAAAGGCAAGCCTGCCCCCATGCGCTGGACTTGCCTGCGACTTATGCCGATTTCCGTCATTCTCTATGTCCAGAAATTGAACGTGGCGAAAACTGGATTGAAGATGATCCGCGACTGCCCTGGCTAATCAGTTTCCTGAAAAAACAGGGTAATCAAAAAACCCTGGTGATTGCTGCCAACGCACAAACCGCGCTGGATATCGCTGCGGTGCTGCGTATTAAGGAAGCAATTCATGCCGGCGTATTCCACGAAGGTATGAGTCTGGTAGAGCGTGATCGTACCGCTGCTTATTTTGCCGACAAGCAGGAAGGCACACCTGTCTTAATCTGTTCTGAGATTGGCAGCGAAGGACGTAATTTCCAGTTTGCCCATCAAATGGTGCTATTTGATTTGCCGCTTAATCCAGACCTGCTGGAACAGCGCATCGGCAGGCTGGATCGTATCGGCCAGACACAAACCATCCAGATCCATATTCCCTATCTGAAAAATACCGCCCAGCAAGTCCTGTTCCGCTGGTTTCACGAAGGACTCAATGCCTTTGAGCAAACCTGCCCGGCTGCTCATACCTTGTTCAAACAGCTAAAAGACTCGCTACAGGAAGCCATTGCCGCGCCGGAGACAGACCTGCATGCCCTCATTACGCATACTCAAAGACTACTGACGGAACATAACCAGGCACTGCAGGAAGGCAGGGACAGACTGCTGGAATATAACTCCTGCCGCCCACATGTCGCCTCCACTATCCACGAAAAAGCACAACAGCAGGATAAGCACTCAACGCTGCCAGAGTATATGGAAGCCATTTATGACTGCTATGGCATTCACAGCGAAGAACTGCGTGAACAGGCATTGCTGATTCGCCCTGGAGATCATATGCTCACCGCCTTTCCGGGGCTGCCGGATGAAGGCATGAGCATTACCTATGACAGGGAAACCGCTCTTTCGAATGAAGACCTGCACTTTTTAACCTGGGATCACCCCATCGTGCGTGAGGCATTGGATCTGGTTGCCACCAGTGAAATGGGTAATACCAGCTTTACTGCGATTGAACACCCTGACTTTGCAACAGGCAGTTTGCTGGTAGAGACGCTGTATGTGCTCGATGCCAGCTCCAGTAGTCAAATCCAGAGCGAGCGATTTTTACCACCCACCACCCTGCGACTGGTTGTTGACGAAACAGGAAATGACCATAGCGAAAGGCTTACTGCTGAGAGCATTAGCCAATGCCACTCCAGGGTAGACAAACAAACCGCTTCACAAATCGTCAAACTGAAACAGCATGAGCTACGTGAACTGATCAAAAAAGCAGAACAGCTTGCCAAAGAGCAAACGCCCATAGTGCTTGCACTGGCACATCAACAAAGTAAACATCTACTGGATAATGAGATCAATCGCCTAAAAGCCTTGCAGCGTGTCAATCCCAATATCCGCGATGAAGAAATCAGCTTTTTTGAGCATCAGCTTGCCGCTATTGATGCCGCTCTGGATGCGGCACATTTACGCCTGGATGCATTACGTATTATTGTGGCAACCTGATCACTACAATGGAACTTCAATTGGATGCACCTCGCTTCGTCGGCACGTCCTACGCAGCCACCCTCTCACGCAACAAGTTCTCAATTTTAGGCAAATCCGGTATCACGCAATCCAAGCTTCCAACTCGCGTATAACTCGCTGCCACTTTACATTGAGCTTCAGGTGTTTCAACCTCACTTAATGCATCGGGAGTAACTTGTAAAGCATGTGGTATACCATCTACAGCTACTGCGATAAAAGGCAACCCCTGATACCCCATGACTGCTCGGAGTACCACTACACGGGTCGTAATCTTGTCATTTATTTCATTCTGATAAATAGGTACGCTGCGATTCCTCCAGGAAATATGCTGCTGTGTATCACTATCTTCCAGGACAACCACTTCAGCAACCAGGTTATCAGGAACCAGTAAGTTACCACCTTCAGTTGGTATAATCCAACACGCCAGTCCTGCTTCTTTGCTCATACAGACACCTCTGTTTCTGCTTTCTGATTCAGGCACCTGTTAATATCAAGAGCCAATTGCTCTGCCTCCCAGGGTTTGCCTATAAAGCCGTTCGCCCCCAGATCCTGAGCATGCTTTCTATGCTTGGCTCCCGAACGTGAGGAAATCATAATGACTGGCAATTGCTTCCATTTTTCGGAATTGCGAATATTCTCCAAGAACTCAAAACCATCCATACGCGGCATTTCGATATCCAGCAAAATTAAATCAGGTGTTGCATCGACCAGCACCTCTAGCGCCGTTACACCATCATTTGCTGTTAATACGTCATACCCTAATGAGAC
>JALVFC010000212.1 GCA_027030285.1 Thiotrichaceae bacterium
ACTTTATTTAATACCGGATTAAACAGAGATAACAGGCTATTGAGTACCGGTGCAGGCAAGAAATCCACCCCCTGCCCCAGAGCGGAGCGCAAGGGTGCGGGCAAATGAGCAACCTTGTCCCACATACGCATAGCCGTCTGGTAACGCGAATACCCACAAAACAATTCATCCCCTGCATCCCCCGAAAGACTTACCGTCACATGCTGTTTTGCCAACTGGGATACCAGAAAAGTCGGGATTTGCGAGGGATCGGCAAAAGGCTCATCAAACAGGGTCGGCAAACTGGGAATCACATCCATCGCCTGCTGGGGAGTCACATACATCTCGGTATGATCCGTCCCCAAATGCTCGGCAACTGCCTTGGCATGATTTGCCTCGTTAAACTCAGCCTCACTAAAACCAATGGAAAAGGTGCGCGTCTGACCCGCTGACATATCCTGCATCAGCGCAACCACCGTGGATGAATCAATACCGCCAGAGAGAAATGCACCCAGCGGCACATCAGAAATCATCTGTCCCTGAATCGCCTGGCGTAACAAACGATCCAGTTCCTGCACCGCCTCATCTGGCGTGCCTTTAAAAGCATTCTCAGTACCACCAGCCAATGCCGCTGACTTCACCGACCAATAAGTTTCAGGCTGGGGGCATTCACCAGGCAGAATATTTCTTTCATCCAGCGACATCTGCAAATAAGTACCTGGCATCAGCTTCTGAATACCCTGATAAATAGACAGCGTTTCCGGCACATTGTTATAACGCAGAAATGGCACAATCACATCACGGTTTATTTTGCCCTGCCATTGTGGATGAACAACCATCGACTTTAACTCTGAGCCAAACAGAAAACTGCCTCCTTGCCAGCCGTAATACAAAGGCTTTTCACCCATGCGGTCACGTGCCAGATACAGCGTGCGTTTCTGTTTATCGAACAACGCCAATGCAAACATACCGACCATGCGTGTCAGGGTTTCCTTCATGCCCCATATTTCAAAGGCTTCCAGAATAATCTCGGTATCAGAATGACCACGCCAGACATGACCTCCTCGATGCTTTTCAATAGCTTCACGGATTTCCGGGAAATTATAGACCTCACCATTGAAAACAATGACATAACGATCACTTGCAGAGTGCATAGGCTGATGCCCCGCTGCAGAAATATCCTGAATGGATAAGCGCCGATGCCCAAGTGCCAGACGGCAAGCCTCATCCAGCCAGTGACCGCTGTCATCAGGACCACGATATTCAATTTGATCCATCATGGAAACAATGGTGTTTGCAGCGCCTTCAAACGAAGAGGACACTTGCTGGGCGACGTAATAACCGCAAAAACCGCACATATAGTTATCTCGTTTTGTTTTTTACTTAAATTTTATATAGAACTTCACCTTAAGCCCCCTCCCCCTTGCAGGGGGAGGGTTGGGGAGGGGTGAGATGTTGGCACTTACTTCGCTTCCTGCCCTCACTCTTCACCCTCTCCCTAGCCCTCTCCCTCGAGAAGGGAGAGGGACTGGGTGGATCCTCCTTTCCACAATACTTAAACCAGATCCACCCAGGCCTGCGCAATAGCTTCCGGACTTAAATGCGCCACCGAAGCTCTGGCATTCTCTCTAAAGCGCTGCTTTAAGGCTTTATCAAAATAAACTTCATCCAGTGTTTCCGCTAACAGGGGAATATTCTCAGCCTCAATTAAACGACCATTTTCCCCATCTGTAATAATTTCATTCGGTCCCGTTGGGCAATCCACGGCTATACAAGCAGCATGACTAGCCAGTGCCTCAACCAGAATATTCGGAAAACCTTCATGCCGACTGGAAAGTACAAAAAAATCAGCTCTGGCATAAAAAGCAAACGGATTATCCGTATTTCCATACAAGGTGACTTTATCCTCAAGACCATGCTTGCGAATCAGTTTCTCCAGCTCTGGACGTTGTGATCCTTCACCTAAAATCAGCAAGGGGATTTTGTCCTTGCAGCGAGACTGGGCATACGCTTCGATCAATAAATCAAAGCCTTTCTGTTTTTCCATACGCCCGACTGCCAGAATAAACGGTGGCTGCACATCAATATCAGCTTTTGACAGTTCATCTGCCATATCAACCGCCGCCATATTGTAAATGGTCGTGGTATTTTTTAGACCGTAGTTCTGCTGCAACTTCTGCTCGGTTGCTTTGGCAACAGCAACCACTTTTTTGGCGCGTGGATAAATATAACGAATTAATAGCTGATAAAAGCTTGCCAGCGATTCCGGCGTATCGCGTACCGACACAATCGTCTCCTTACTTGCCAGTACTGCGGGTGCACCTGCGGCTTCCATCAGCGCATAGACCACATCAAATTTTTCTTTGCGGAATAACTTTTTCAAACGCCAGGTGCGCTTTAATAGCGTCAACACCCTGCCAATCGCTGAGCCAGCAGATGGGGGAGCCTGCAAATCAATCAGGCGCCCACCATGTGGGTAACACTGATCACTGGAGTCTAGTACAACGACCGAGACTTCATGGTTTTTTTCAAGTACCTGGGAAAGATTGGAGACCGTGCGCTCGGCACCGCCTTTGACCAGTGAAGGGATAATTAAAGCTATTTTCATATTTATTGTCTTGCTTCTCGGTTGTGCCAGTAAACTATTTTACAGGCAGAAAAACAAGACTATAGTACTGAATGGCGTGTATCTTTCAGAAAGTTGTCAAGCTGCATAGAAAACAGGACTGGTTGTTGCACATGAGGCAAGTGCCCTGCACCTGCAATGGTTGCAATATGTGCCTGCGGAAAGTATTGCTTAATCGGCGCTTCAGCCTCATCCGTTACATAGTTCGAATCACTGCCCCTGATAAATAGGGTTTCACCGGAATAGGACTTCGCTAACTCAGGAAATCCGGCGATATTTAAATACTGCCGTGCTATTTCCCGCAAATTACATTTCCATTGAAACCCTTTGCCTACCCCAGTCACACGTTGCAGGTTTTTTAGCAAAAAGGCGCGCTCAAACGGATCATCAATACGGTGTGCCAGGTATTCATCTGCTTGCTTACGGCTCTGTAAACGCTCAATGGGTAAAGCTAGCAAGGCTTGCAAAAGGGGCTGATGCCACAGGGGGTACTTGACAGGAGCAATATCAACCACGGCAAGTTTGCTAACCCGCTCAGGGGTTTGCAGTGCTAAAAACATGGCGACCTTGCCGCCCATGGAATGACCACA
>JALVFC010000213.1 GCA_027030285.1 Thiotrichaceae bacterium
TAGAGATAAAAAATTGGTCAATTTTTAAGCAACAAAAGGGGAACAATTTATTTTAGAGTGGTTATAATGATTGGATAAATTATCATTAGGAGCGTTACACATGGGTAAATTCGTGAACAACTTAGCAGAGTTCCACAAATACTGTGAAGAGAACGAAGTAGAATTCGTTGACTTCAGATTTACAGATATCAAAGGTGCATGGCACCACATCACCTACAGAGCAAGTGCCGTCAGTGACGATATGCTAGAAGCGGGTCTTCCGTTTGATGGTTCCTCTATCGAAAACTGGCAGCCGATCAATCAATCCGATATGCTTCTCAAGCCGGATATCCCAACAGCTTTCATGGATCCTTTTACTGCCGATCCTACGGTTGTGGTCATCTGTGATGTCTACGATATCTACAACAACGAGCTCTACGCAAAGTGTCCAAGATCGATCGCCAAAAAAGCACTCAAATATCTTGATGAACAAGGTATCGGTGATGCGGCATATTTTGGGCCTGAAAATGAGTTCTTTATCTTCGATGATGTCAAGATCGTCGACAACGACAACCACCAAAGCTTTAGGGTAGAGAGTGACGAGGGTCACTGGGCGGATGCCGAAGATTACGGCGAGTATGGCAATATGGGTCACAGACCGAGAATCAAAGGAGGCTACTTCCCTGTCATGCCTACAGACTCTATGGTAGACCTCAGAGCCGAAATAATGCAGATCCTCGAAGAGGTAGGCTTAGAGGTTGTACTGGGTCACCATGAAGTGGCACAGGCGCAGGGTGAGATCGGTGTGGTATTCGGTGATATCATCACTGCAGCAGACAATGTACAAAAATACAAGTATGTGGTCAAGATGGTAGCGCACCTCAACGGCAAGACAGCGACATTTATGCCAAAACCCATCTACAATGACAACGGTAACGGTATGCACGTACACCAGTCTATCTGGAAAGATGGCAAAAACCTCTTCTACAAGGAGGGTGAATATGCCAACCTCTCCAAAACCGCACTTGACTACCTTAGCGGTATCTTCAAGCACAAAGATGCGGTGGCAGCCTTCACCAACGCTTCTACCAACTCATACAAGAGACTCCTACCCGGATTTGAAGCACCGAGAATCCTTACCTACTCTGCACAGAACAGATCGGCAGCGTGTCGTATCCCATATGGTGCCGGTGAGAAGTCAACCAGAATTGAGACACGTTTCCCTGACTCCACTTCATGCCCATACCTTGCCTTCACCACGCTCATGATGGCAGGTATTGACGGTATCAAAAACGGCGGCTATGAGCTTGTTGGGCCGATCAATGAAGATCTCTTTGAGTGGAGCAGAGAGGAGCTCAAAGAGAGAGGTATCCCCGAACTGCCAAACAGCTTCAGAGAGGCTCTTGAGGGGCTCGAAGAGGATCACGACTTCCTTGCACCTGTCATGAGTGAAGAGTTCATCCAAACCTATATCGATTATCAGTTTGAGAGACATGTCACACCGGTTGAAGGTAGACCGACACCATACGAGTATATCTCTACCTACTCATGCTAATACTCCTTTTCCGGGGAAACCCCGGAAATACAATTATCAAAAGCTTGATCGGACTTTTCATCAAAAACATAATACATAGAGTCTAAAAACATAATGATACAAATGAAGTTCATAAAACAAATTTTGCTTATTGTCATAGCTGTACCGCTTCTTGATGCATGTGGGAATACCGATAAGCCAAAACAACAAACCCGTTCAAATAGCAACAGATTGCTAAAAGTGGCTTGTGTTGGCGACAGTATAACCGCTGGAACCGGACTTAGCAATCCGGCACAATCAAGCTATCCTGCCCGGTTACGTATATTGCTTGGAGATGGGTGGCAAGTCAATAATTTTGGTATCAGCGGCACCACTGTCACCAAAAGTGGCGATCGACCATTCCGGAGCACTTCTGCATTTACTTCCTCACATAACAGCAACCCCGATATTGTCGTGATTATGCTTGGTACAAATGATGCCAAACCAAAAAACTGGGTACATAAAGCCCACTTTGTATCGGATTATGTAGAGTTCATCAATACATATAAAACCCTTCCCTCTTCACCTAAAATCTACATTTGTTATCCGCCGCCGGTCTATGGTACAGTAGCCGGTATTACAGACAGTCGCATTAGAAATGAGATAATACCAAAAATACAAGAGGTTGCTGTGAAAACAGGTGCATATACGATCGATCTCTATACCAAGATGAGTGGAAAGCAGGAACTCTTCCCGGACAAAATACACCCAAATGCAGACGGTGCAAAATTAATTTCACAGATAGTGTATGAGAATATCTTTTGAAATGTGCTAATGCAAAATATCCGTTTCGTACATTAGGGCTTCTTAAGCCTATGAGATACCACAACATTTTCTCAGCCTTTGATTTTTAAATTTAATCATACATTTTGTATACTACCCTATATTCTATATAGAAAAGGAAAAAATATGAGTAAAAAAATAACACTAGGTGCTCTCGCTCTTGGCATGATACTACTAAGCGGATGTGGTGGCGGAGGCGGAAGCAAAGAGGACCCTATAACCAAAGAGATAAAAACAAGAGATGCTATCGTTATCCTTCATGAATACCCGGCTGGAGTTTGTCAAAGTGATACACTTAAATTGGAGCTTCTCAAAAATGGTGCTCGCGATATCATTACCAGTGTTGAAGATAACAGTGTCAACTGTGAGCACTACGGTCGCATAAACGATAAAGTTGGTTGTGTAGAGGAGCTGTTTGGCGGGTTTCCAAATGCCTGTGTCATAGGTCTTAATGCAGGATTAGGGATTTCAGCTGCTATCAGTGATGTAACTATCGCATCAGATAATGCTATTGCCAAACTTCAGTAGTCCGTTTGCCACCCTGTCCAAATCTCAAACTCGAGATTTGGACAATATCTACTTTATAAAGATATTTCGCTCCCTATCTCTCTTGAAGAATGTAAAGTAGCTCCAAAGAATCGTACCATATACAAAGATAGAGAGTATCACCACGCCGATGGTGACCGCTTCGAACATCTCTTTGTGTGCAAAACTGTCCGGTATCATATGCACAAGGATGATAGAGAGAGCCCCTTTCATACCTGAGAAGGTGAGGATAAACCACCCCTCTACTCCTACAGGCTTGAGCGAATTGAGTGTTTTGCCAAAAAAGGCGAACTTCGCCATAGAGAGAGC
>JALVFC010000214.1 GCA_027030285.1 Thiotrichaceae bacterium
CTTCTGCATGTACTGCATAAGCAGGAAAATGGACTTCATTCATCAATTCATTTTCGCGGCTAAAGTGAGCCTGCGTATGTTGAAACCAGTTTTCCAGTGCCTGAGTAATTGCGTTGCGTTGCTCATCCGTTTGCTGCGGGCTTGCCTGGTACTTTTCGATCATGTTCCCCAAATCCTGCACCATGGCAATCTCTTCAAAGTGTGTGTTGTTCATAAAATCAATAGCAACCGGCGGGATTTGTTCCGGCTTAAGTACGACTCTGGTCTGACTGTTCATTGTCATTTTGTCTCCATTTCAATCCTTATGGAATCTTGTGTGGATGCTTCCGTAAACTCAACTCGCAAAATGATATATATTCAATAAATACAGCGCTTTATTATAATATTCCTAATGTGGGTTTCAAGGTAACAGGAGTAGTTACATAAGCTTGTTTAACTTTTCACCTGACCATGATCTAACGAGTGCCCAGACCGCAAAAATAATAAAAGTAGTATGCACAATAGTGAAGTATGAAATCACATAAACCCAGGTCCAGGCTGAATCAAAACCGCCAAATGCAATCATTAATGCACTTACCAGAAAAAGCGCGATGGCTGCAAACAGATTGGTCTTGATGCCTAATTCAGCATGATAGCGTGCTATTGTACCTGGTTGCGTCTTGTTATAAATCCATAGCAGTGCACTAAAGGCTATGATGGGTAGCAGAGTAAGATTCAGTAATGAGAGCAGGGCAGCCTGGGATGCTGTTTTTATGTCACTGCTAGAGTGTGCTGTTTTATCCATGTGTAAAGAAGGTTGCAGAGTGGGGACTACTCAGGCTCGTGTAAGAGCGGGAGAGAGAGTAAGTGAGGAAATCCCCACCCTGCAAAACCAAGCGCCTCCTATGCGTTAACTTTAACCCCTGGTTTAACGAAAAAGCTCATTACGTACAGAACCAGCCCGACAAGGAAGACGAGTCCGGCAATTTCACGCATCCAGTAGAATATAGCGATCTTGTCCTGTGCTGCCATAAAGGCAATAGGGGCATCTGAATAGCGTTGCAGATAGACCTGCATGATTCCGGCACCTGTCAGGAATAGCGTAATAAATACCATAGAGACCGTCATAAACCAGAATGACCACATTTCCAGTACTTGTGCTCGTTCATTATTTGCCTTGTTACCGCGCATAATGGGCATCGCATAGGAAATCATGGTCAGTACCACCATGACATAAGCACCGTAAAATGCCATATGTCCATGTGCTGCGGTGATTTGCGTACCATGCGTATAGTAGTTGACTGGTGCCAGTGTGTGCAGGAATCCCCATACACCAGCGCCCAAAAAGGCCATTACAGCCGTACCCAGTGCCCATAATGTTGCTGCTTTGTTAGGGTGTTCGCGGCGTCTTTTATTGACCATATTGAAAGCAAACAGGGTCATCATGAAGAAGGGAATAGGTTCCATTGCGGAGAATACAGAGCCTAGCCACTGCCAGTAATCGGGGGTGCCAATCCAGAAGAAGTGATGACCTGTACCAATAATGCCGGTGATGAGCGTCATGGCGATAATAATATATAGCCACTTTTCGATAATTTCCCGGTCAACACCCGTAATCTTGATGAGTACAAAGGCGAGAATAGCTCCCAGAATCAACTCCCAGACACCTTCAACCCAGAGGTGAACAACCCACCACCAGAAGTATTTGTCCATGACCAGATTGTCAGGGTTATAGAAGGAGAACAGGAAGAATACCGCCAGACCGATGAGTCCGGTAATCAATACCAGGTTAATGACGGTTTTTCGTCCGGTCAGAATGGTCATGCCGATGTTATAGAGGAATGCCAGTGCTACCACAACGATACCCAGCTTGGTGATAGTGGGTTGTTCCAGAAATTCCCTGCCCATTGTCGGCAACAGGTCATTCATGGTGATATCAGCGAGCGTGGCATAAGGCACTAACAAATAGCCAAGAATTGTTAACGCGCCTGCAACCAGGAATACCCAGAACATTAATTTGGCCAGCATGGGCGAGAACAGCTCGCGTTCTGACTCTTCCGGAACCAGATAGTAGGCTGATCCCATAAAGCCAAACAATAGCCAGACAATGAGCAGATTGGTATGCACCATCCGCGCGACATTAAAAGGAATTTCAGGGAACAGGAAGTCACCTGCCACATACTGTAACCCCATAATTAAACCAAACAGAATTTGCCCTACGAAGAGCCCGATAGCTGCGGTAAAATAGAGTTTTGCAACCGCTTGTGATTTATATTTCATCATATCTCTCCTTTAACCCTTAACCCTGTTTATTTGGTGGCCAGTCTCTGGCAGTTGTAATGCCATCCACGTATTTGAGAAATTGCGCGATGGCCTCAAGCTCTTCATCGGAGAAATTGAACTGCGGCATACTGCGACGGTTTGGAATACCATTTTTGGGACGGCTTTTGATAAATGCCTTGATGGCTTCAGTACTACCACCAAAGCGGGTAAATACATTACCAAGCTCAGGGGCGAAATAAGCACCTTCACCAATCAGTGTATGGCAGCCAATACAATCATTTTTCTCCCACAGCCGCTTACCTTCGGCAACTTGCCCAGTCAGGTTTTGGGAATTATCGGTTTTTGACAGGCCACTCACCGTGTCAAAGGTTAAGGCGAGAAATATCAGGAAGAAAAATGCGGCTCCTCCATAATAGATATTTCTGGCCATGCTTTTCGTAAACGTTTCTCTCATTGCACAGACCTCGCGTATCAGTAGTCAGAAGGGTAATCATGTATAGATTACTGGGACGAGTAGCTAACATCCTTGACGTTCATCAAGTGTCAAAGCGACAAAAAAATCAGTAGAGCGTGCAGAAGGAGAAACACCATGAATCAATACTTTATGGTGTGTCTGTGGCTGGGGATTTTAAGGATTTCTTCACTGTGACCTGATGTCAATGGTCGATTTTTTTGGCCACTGTTGACCATTAATTTTGACACACCTATCGGTTAATATTTATATATTCTTGTTTATAAATTCACATCGAACTTTTCTTTGTGTTCTTCTACCCATCCCTTTACAAGCTTTGAGTGATGAACTCTTAAATTATCAAGTATTAAAAATATCTTTTTGTCAGCCCCTTTGATCAGTTGCTTGAGAAAACGGATAAAGACCTGACTAGTGAATCTATCTCCATAGAC
>JALVFC010000215.1 GCA_027030285.1 Thiotrichaceae bacterium
ATAGCCCAGGGCGTTGAAGATACTAAATTTGTTACCTATATAATTGCCAATCACAGTACAGGCCTGAAAGCCAGTGATGATTTCCCCAAGGGCATCAAGGGCAAGACATTTACTTTTGGTTCCAAAGGTTCTACATCGGGTCGTCTGATGCCACAGTATTACATTGAAAAAGAACTTGGTGACAAGGTCGACAACATTTTCAAACGGGTAGGCTTTAGCGGAAATCATTCTAAAACCATTGCGCTGGTACAGTCAGGTGCCTATGAGGTGGGGGCTGTAAATTACAAGGTATGGGAAAAAGAACTAAAAGAAGGCAAGATTGATACTGACAAGGTTTCCGTGATCTGGAAAACGCCGACTTTCCCTGATTATCAATGGACGATTCGTGGTGATGTTGACAAAGTCTGGGGTGAAGGCTTTACGGATAAGGTAAAAGCAGCGCTGCTGGATTTGAAAGATCCTGATCTGCTGGAACGCTTCCCGCGTTCTGGTTTCATTGAAGCCAAAAATGCTGATTATCAACCCATTCTGGAAACTGCTAAAAGTATAGGGCTAATTGATTGATCCAGCTACAGTCCGAATCTGCGAGTTATCAGGGAGTAGAAACGCTTCACGATATTGATTTGTATATTGCCGAAGGTGAAAAACTGGCTCTGGTAGGGCAAAGTGGCTCTGGCAAGTCAACCTTGATTAAACTGATCTATGACCGTTATCCTGCTAATACGGCACTGGTGCCACAGGATTACGGTCTGGTAAACAACCTTTCTGTTTACCATAATGTCTATATGGGCACGCTGTCTCGGCACTCGACCTTTTATAATCTTGCTAACCTGGTTCGTCCCTGGCCTGATCAGGTGGAATCAGTGCGTTCTATTCTTCGTCAGATACAGCTGGAGCCTTATTTGTTTAAACCGGTGGGTCGCTTATCAGGCGGGCAAAAACAAAGAGTTGCAGTTGCGCGGAGTTTATTTCAGAAAGGTCATTTGTTATTAGCAGATGAGCCTGTTTCCTCTGTTGATGAGCAGCAGTCAAAAATTGTGTTAAGTCACTTGGTGAATGGCTTTTCGACCATGGTGCTTGCTTTACACGATATCCAGTTGGCTCTATCTTTTTGTGAACGGATTATTGGGCTGGAAAATGGCAGGATTGTGCTTGATCAACCCAGTAAATCATTAAGCACCCAGGATCTTTTAAGTCTTTATTAAAATCGTAACTACACAGAATAAATAAGCAGTGATCCACGGAAGAGTCGGGCGGCGTACCTTGCCCGACCTACCGGATGCTTACAGAGTAGGTCGGAAAAGCTTTAGCGCCTTCCGACAAGAGCTGGCTTGGGAATACGCTTCCTATGACCGGAAAGTCTCCTGACCCTGCAATTTTTTAGTGAGTTTTATTCTTTTATGGATACCGTTTACAGGCATTCCCCTGCATGGAAAGTGAGCTGGCTGTTTGTATTAATAGCGGCAATCAGCCTGTTTTTTGCGGATATAGAGGTTATCTCACTGGAGCCCTGGCAGGAGTTGAAAAGACTCTTTATGGGCTTGTTCACGCCGGACTGGAGCAATATTGGTGAAATAGGGGAGGCTTTTCTGCAAACCCTGGCATTTGCTATTTTAGGCGTTGCCGGGGGGAGTGTGACGGGCTTTCTACTTGCGCTGATTTTTCACTGGCGCGTGGTGCAAGTAGCTTGTGCTTTTATCCGGGCCATTCACGAGCTTTTCTGGGCATTAATCTTTTTACAGATATTCGGTCTACACCCGCTGACAGGTCTATTGGCAATTGGCTTGCCCTATGCGGCAACCTTTGCCAAAGTCTATGCAGAAATTCTTGAAGAAGGGGATAAATCCCCCTTACAGGCCATACACCCGGATGCTTCGCGTATTTCCACTTTTTTTTATGCGCGCCTGCCTGATCTCTGGGTTCATTTTAAAACCTACACTTCCTATCGCCTGGAATGTGGCTTGCGTTCCAGTGCTATTCTGGGATTTGTGGGCTTGCCGACACTTGGCTATGCACTGAGCTCAGCTTTTATGGAAGGTTATTACTCGGTTGTATGGGCGCTATTACTGCTATTTTACGCACTTATAGCAACGATTCGTTACTGGGTACGCCCAGGTTTGTTGCCTGTTTACATCCTGGCTGCTCCCTTTGTTATTGCCAATGACAGCCAGATATCTTTGCAGAATGTACGTCGTTTTTTTACCGAAGATATAATTCCCGCCCCCCTTAGACACGGTGACAGCCTGTCATCTTTATGGCACTGGTTTAGTGACCTGTTAATAACCCAGGCGTTACCCGGCATTAGCAATACACTGGTATTGACACAGGTTGCGCTGGTTACTACAGGCATGCTTGCATTGGTTTTATTTCCAGTCATTTCCCATCAGTTTTTTAATCGCACCGGGCGCACATTGGGGCATGTATTACTGGTTGTGATGCGCTCAACACCGGAATATATCCTTGCCTACATCCTGCTCCAGCTATGGGGGCCTTCTATGTTGCCTGCTGTGGTTGCCCTGACGCTGCATAATGGCGCTATTATTGGGCATCTCATTGGCAACTATAGTACAGAAGTGCAACTAAGAATTGATGCACCAAACGGATTGAACCGCTACTTTTATGAGCTGTTGCCCCGCTTATACGGGCAGTTTCTGGCATTCCTGTTCTATCGCTGGGAAATAATCATGCGTGAATCTGCCATACTGGGGATTCTCGGCATCTCGACACTGGGCTTTTATATTGATAGCTCGATTCAGGAGTTGCATTTTGATAAGGCAATGGTGTTGATTGTAATAACTGCCTTGTTGAACGTAACCATTGATACTCTCTCCAGATATTTGAGAGCAAAGCTCAGATTGCGAACCTCGGTAGACTGTAATGCCAGCAATGATTATTGCACGGCTAGAGACTAGTTCAGGACAAGCCCTGGAGACCTTCCGAAATGAGGATGAAACAATGACAAACTTTGACCAGCATTACGACAGAAGCCGTTCAAATGCCGAGAAATGGGATACATCTGCCATGCAGGAGCATTTTGGACGTGACGTTCTGCTGCCTTTCTGGGTGGCGGATATGGAGTTTCAGGCACCACCAACGGTTAGAGAAGCCCTCGTGAAAAGGGCTGAAAATGGTATATATGGTTACGAATATCGACCTGAATCTTT
>JALVFC010000216.1 GCA_027030285.1 Thiotrichaceae bacterium
AGGCTTGCTGAACATTTGATAATTAAAATCTTGTAGCGTGGTGCTGGTAGGGGTCATATCTCCCATGCCACCAGAGTTACCCATGCCACCGGAGTTACCCATGCCACCGGAGTTACCCATGCCACCGGAGTTACCTATGCCACCTGAGTTACTCATGCCACCTGAGTTACTCATGCCACCGGAATTACCCAGGCCAGTACCACTTCCGCTGGAGCCAGTACCTGAATTGCCCGTAGGAGAATTTTGAGTAACCTTGCCATTATTGCGTAAATCCAGAGCTGTTCGTGCTATATGTTGCACAGCTTCGCCTTTAGGGACAAAGCGGCCTTTATACTGGTCATTGCTTGATTGTAAACTTAATCTGATATCATCTAACGTAGCATCATCAGTCGGGATCTCCTGTACCCCCAGGCGATCAATCACATCCGGTGTATCTGGAAGAATGGTAACTCCATTTTCTGCATTACCATCGTTATCTAGTGTCTGCAGGAGTTGTGCTACATTGGGGTTGTCCTCAAGTATGGTAATGCCGTCTTGAAGAACTGTACTATCTACCTGCCTCAGCAGCAGATTTCCTAAAAAGAAGGTACAATCTTGACCTTTTTCAAACGTGAAAGAGCCATTTTGGGAGGTTTTACCATTTTGTGTTCCACAGCTATATTCCACCCCTTCAATAGCGGCATCTACATAATACCCTGTACCAATATTAGCAAGACTTGTAGTGTTGCTACTTCCACCACCACAGCCTTGCAACGTGAGCGCACTGATAGCTAGAGAAATAGCGACTATCAATTTTCCTTTCTTCATTTATTACACCTTTTATAAATTTAAATAATCAGTTTTTCTTATTAATTCTTATATTTATCCAGATACAAGCGAGTGAATCTTCAGAGTTACTGTCTATACGGCTTGTATGAGGCACTTTACACTCGGCGAAATCACCATCAAGAGATGGCAGCCATGTCATAGAAGAGCCCGAAAGATAAATACTTATAAGTGGTCTGAATCAACAGACACGATGTTAGTATCGGATAAGGAGTAGAAAAGTTTCAAAAAAGTTATTTTTTCTGAAATCAGAAAACAGAGTTCCTGGCAGTTTGATGTAGACTGGGGTTATACGCAGCAAAGCTCTGGGATATGTAGCTAATCGACTCAGTGATGATAATTGGGCTTAGGGTGTGTTGAGTGAAATAACTAGTACAGTATTCAGTAATTAAGGTAAATAACTGAGTTGTAACCAAATCTGGTGTTTGGTGGTTTGAAAAAAAAGCGGCGTATCTGGTTGATTTGTTGCTACGAGACAAACAAACAACCTGAGGAGGTGCGCCACTATGAGCAAGAGTAACGTGATTGATTTGTCTGGTCGAGAGACTGGCAACGACCCGCTCACGGAGCTGCTGAGAGCGGGTGCAGAGCGCCTGATCTACTAAGCTGTGGAAGCGGAGCTGCAGGAGTTGTTGGCGCAGCATGTGGATCGGCGCACCGAAGATGGCAAGGCTGGCGTTGTACGTAACGACCACCTGCCGGCCCGCAAGCTGCAGACCGCCGAAAAAACGAGACACCCACTAATTTATCTCAATAATCCCACCACCGTCAGTCCCACCTCTTGTCATGTGATTCCAAGTTTTCTGTCATGCTAAGCCCTATTATTAATCGGAGTTCCCCATGACCATAGCCCGCTCACGCCAGATAGACCTATCTGCCTCTGTACACGACAAAAAATAAAGTAACCTCTTAATAGTCTATTACAATCTATTGAAAATCCATCGCTTTAGCATAGAATTCTCGATAAGCAAAAAAGAGAAGAACTATGAAATTAAACGATGGATTAAGGGATACTCTAAAGAATTACCTCGGCTGGAGCAAGCCACGGCTGGAATGTTTTGTCGGCATGCTGCTGGCACTGCTACAACTCAAACAGGTCAACCTTACGCAGTTGGCTCTTGGCTTTGCCAGTACTGCCGATATCTCATCCCGTTATCGACGGTTGCAACGTTTCTTTCGCGAAGTGCATTTTGACTATGATGTGATAGCGTCCTCTACATCACGCAGTAACCCCTTGTGGCTTTAAATCGGATAGTTTCCTCCAGCGTTGTTTGCTATTTTTTTATCCGTGTCAACTCAATCCACCTCATGTGCTACAGTCGCTACGCTCCATTTTAGCACATGAGGTGGATTGAGTTGATTTTCATGTGGTTGGAGCGTTAGGCGCCAGAAAAAATACGGCGCATTGCAACTATGGATGAATTCTTAAAAACGGTGTTTTCCAGGCTACAGCTTCCGGGTCTTCTCCCGGTTCAACTGAAAACCCGATACAGCAGCAGTATTATCAAAACTGCTTCAATACCGGCAATAATTTGCCAGAAACGCAGGGGGTTGCGTTCCAGAAGAGGGCGGGAGTCTGTTTCCAGCAGGCGTGTGTTTGGTTTGCTGAGGTCACAGACGAATTCTGATAGTAGTTCATAGCGTTTTTCAGGATCTGGTTGTGTGGCTTTTCGCAAGGCGCCGTCTACCCAGTCGGGGATGAGTGGGTTCCAGGTTCTTGCCGGGGTATAGGTGAATTTCTTTTTGTGTGCTTTTTCGGTGCTGATTTCTCCGTAGGGTAGTTTGCCTGTGAGCATTTCGTAGGCAATTACTCCCAGCGAATAAATGTCTGATTTGTTGCTGCCGGGTTGCCCTTTGAAGTATTCCGGTGCTGAATAATTGGCTGTCCCGACGATTTGATTGTGTTCGATGACGGATTTTATTTCTGCCAGTCCGGCAATTTTGGTGGAGCCAAAATCTATTATTTTCAGGGTGTTGTTTTTGTCAATCAGGATGTTGCCTGGCTTTAGGTCTTGATGGATCATTTCCATGCGGTGCATGGCGCGCAGCCCTTTGGCGATCTGGGTGATGGTTCCTCTGACCTGGGATAATTTTGCTTTTGGGTTGTCTTTCATCCACTGTGCCAGTGTCTGCCCGTGTACGTATTCCACTACGGTATACAGGAAGGTGCGTTTGCGATCAGCGGCGCAGGTTTTTATCAGGTGTTCGGAGTTTAGCCGTTTGCCTACCCATTCTTCGTGCAGGAAAAGGTCAATATAGCCGGGGTCATCCTCGTAGTTGATGGATGGGGTTTTGATAACAACCTGGCGTGGTGGGTCAGCCTGTGTATCCTCTGCCA
>JALVFC010000217.1 GCA_027030285.1 Thiotrichaceae bacterium
TATGATAGCAGTGGTCGTCGGCTACGGGGTACAGGCAATGCCTTACAAATTCCGCCGCATTATTTTGCTGATGAAACAACGCTGGTGATTGGTAGTTGGTCGGGGTCGCAGCCATAACCAGTAGTCGTTGTTTATTGGTAATTACTCAGTAATGTTAAACAATGGAGGTGGTAAGTTAATGATTATTAGGGGCGCTGTAAATACATCCCTGTAAGCTCTGCGGCAGTATCCCTGCTGCCAAAGCCCTGATAATCGATAGCTTACCAGCTTACATACTAATACGCTGGGTAATTACGTTTATTGTGGTAAATACATATCGTAACGGGTTGTTTTTCCGGTTATCTGAAAAGCTGGGTTTGGGTGCAGGGGGGCTGCCAGACGTGGACGTTTTACGACTATCCTTTTTGTTGCTTTGGATAATGCCTGCCGGATAAGTTGTTCCACATCATTATCTCTATTGTCACTACCGAGCAATGCGTGAAAAAATGCCATCTCCTTTTTAACTTTTGCAGCTTTGTCACGTGGCGGAAACATGGGGTCAATATAGATGACATCCGGATATTGAGCTGGTTTAAGCGAAGCGAGGTAGTGCACACTGTCTACTTGTCTGAGAGTCATATTTTGAATAATACTCTGTACTTCCTCATCAGTTGTCTGTTGTGCCCGTGTCAGGGCATCTTGGAGTAGTAGATAGACAGGCAGACTGCGTTCAAGCATGCTAACCCGACAGCCTAATGTTGCCAGTACAAAGGCATCTCTGCCCAGTCCCGCTGTGGTATCCAGTACGCTTGGGGGCTGATATTTGTTGAGACCGACAGCTTTTGCGATTTGCTGCCCTTTTCCCCCACCAAAGCGCCGCCGATGCTGATATTTGCCGGATAAAAAATCAATGCGTAGTGGCTTGCTACGGGTGTCTTTGCAATTTCTTAGCTCCAGCCCTTTGCTTGTCAGGTGTAGCAGGAAGTCGGTATCGGGAGTTGAATGCGGGGTATTCAGTGGCAGTGTTGAGCTTTGTGCCAGTTGTTGGGCCGCTTCTTGCTGGGTGGGGTCATAGGATATGGCGACTTGCATGAATAAGGTTAATAATGAGGGGGTGGTGTTTCTTCTTCCTGTGGTTTAACCGCCGACTCCTGTATGGATTTTAGTCGATCTGTCAACAGTTCCACGGTCTTTTGCATTTCCTCAATCTGTAGTTGCTGGCGGTGCAGGGTAGTGCTTAACGACTGAATGGAATCCTCATGTTGCATAATGAGGATTTCCAGTTCGGCAATGCGTTGTTCCAGGTGAGAGTCTGACATGTCTGGTTCAGGAAAGCTTGCGTCCCTTTTGGGCAGCAATTTTCAGGCGCAAGGCGTTGAGCTTGATAAAGCCTTCTGCATCTTTTTGATCATAGGCTCCCGCATCATCTTCAAAAGTTGCGATATCTTCATCAAACAGTGAGTCGGTGTCAGATTTTCTGCCAACAACGGCTACATGACCTTTGTATAGTTTCAGGCGCACGGTGCCATTCACATGTTGTTGTGACTCATCAATGAGCTTTTGCAGCATTTCACGCTCCGGACTCCACCAGTAGCCGTTATAGACCAGTTTGGCGTAGCGTGGCATCAGCTCATCTTTCAAATGCATGGCTTCTCTGTCCATGGTAAGGGATTCCATGGCACGGTGTGCGGTTAGCATAATGGTGCCACCGGGGGTTTCATAACAACCACGCGATTTCATGCCGACATAACGGTTTTCAACAATATCCAGTCGTCCGATGCCGTTATCTCCACCCAGTTTGTTAAGGGTTTCCAGCATGTTTGCCGGGGAGAGTGTGTCACCATTTAGAGTGACCGGATCACCGTTTTTATAGCCAATTTCAATATAGGTTGGTGTGTCGGGAGCATTTTCTGGAGAAACTGACCAGCGCCACATGTCCTCATCCGCCTCAGTCCAGGGATCCTCAAGTGGACCACCTTCATAGGAAATATGTAGCAGGTTGGCATCCATGGAGTAGGGTGATTTTTTGCCACGTTTCAGCTCAACCGGAATGCCATGTTTCTCGGCATAAGCCATGAGTGATTCACGTGAATTCAAATCCCATTCTCTCCAGGGGGCAATAATCTTGATACCTGGTTTGAGAGCGTAGGCTCCTAGTTCGAACCGCACCTGATCATTGCCCTTGCCGGTTGCTCCGTGAGAAATAGCTTGTGCGCTAGTTTCTGTTGCTATCTCTACCAGACGTTTGGCGATTAGCGGGCGTGCAATGGAAGTACCCAGCAGGTATTCGCCTTCATAAATAGCATTGGCACGGAACATAGGGTAGACATAATCGCGCACAAACTCTTCGCGTAAGTCTTCAATATAAATCTCGCTAATCCCCATTGCTTCGGCTTTGGCGCGCGCAGGTTCGACCTCTTCACCCTGACCAATATCGGCAGTAAAGGTAACAACTTCACAGTCATAGACGTCCTGTAACCATTTAACAATGATAGAGGTATCCAGACCACCGGAATAGGCTAAAACAACTTTATTGATTGATGTGGGCATAAGCAGATTATTGCGTTAGGCTATTTACACTATTATTTCTACCAGTTGTGGTATCCATAGGTTATATAGCAGGGTTATGAAATAAAAAAGGCTTACATCGATTGTAAGCCTTTTTGAATATGGTGGCTATGCCGAGATTCGAACTTGGGACCCCATCATTATGAGTGATGTGCTCTAACCAACTGAGCTACATAGCCTAGAGAGGCGCACATTATAAGAGTGTCAGGGGTAGTGTCAATAAGAAATCATGGTCGTGGCAGAATTCTCCAGCCAGCTATGGTTATTGCTGTTTTTGTGACGGTGTCGGGTTGTCGTTCAGGGTATCCAGCATTTCTTTGCTCTTCTGTGCCATTTCTTTGCCAGGTGAGCTGTGGGGATTATCGCCTGTTTTTGCTTCTGAAGGTTGTGATGTTGTCGTGCTTGCACTGGTGTCAGTAGCATCTATGATTTTCTTATCTGCTGGAGGGGGTGTTGTTTGCACGACGGCTGATATGACTGGTTCTGGTTTGGTATCAGCCTGATAAGCTCTAAATGCAAAGATAACAATAGCTGCAAGCAAAAAAGTAAAAAAAGCAATGCGAAGAAGTCGGGACATTTTTTGATCCTTTTACGTTGTATATGTTCAGGTGATCC
>JALVFC010000218.1 GCA_027030285.1 Thiotrichaceae bacterium
TCCATTTTGCTGGCACGCGAGAATTTTGGTTGCGGTTCATCGCGTGAACATGCGGTGTGGGCACTGACGGACTATGGAATCAGGGCGGTGATTGCGCCATCCTATGCAGACATATTCTTTAATAATGGCTTTAAGAATGGTTTGCTTCCTATTGTTTTAGATGAAAAAATTGTTGATGGTTTGTTTAATTCTGTAACCGCCGAAGAAGGTTATCAACTGACGATTGATCTTGAGCAACAGCAGGTCACTACACCTTCGGGTGATACTTTTGATTTTGCAGTGGATGAGTTCCGCAAGTATTGTTTGCTCAATGGTCTGGATGATATTGGTTTGACCTTGCAGCATGCAGATGCTATTCGTCAATATGAGGAGCGCCGTAAAGAGGAGGCACCCTGGCTGTTTATGTAGCTGGCGTTATCCTGCACACGGTTCTGCCGTGGAATTAAAGTTTAAGGTAAAAATATGACAAAGAAAATTCTGGTACTACCCGGTGATGGCATAGGCAAGGAGATCGTTGCAGAGGCTGTCAAGGTAATTAATGTGCTGAAAGCCGACTTTGGGCTTGATGCCGAGGTGGTTGAAGGTGTGATCGGTGGTGCTGCCTATGATGCAGAAGGACACCCTTATCCTGAAGTGACACAGCAACAGGCACGCGCTGCTGATGCCATTTTGCTGGGTGCTGTGGGTGGTTATGAATATGATGATTTGCCGCGTGATTTACGTCCGGAGCGTGGTTTGCTGGGCATACGCGCGGATCTGGAGCTGTTCTCCAATTTGCGTCCGGCGATTCTGAATGCCGAGCTGGCGGATGCTTCTTCACTGAAGCCGGAAGTGGTGGCAGATCTGGATATTATGATTGTGCGCGAGCTGACTGGCGGTATTTATTTTGGTGAGCCACGTGGTATTCGCAATCTCGAAAATGGTGAAAGACAAGGCTATAACACACTGGTTTATAAGGAATCAGAGATTGATCGCATTGCTCATTCTGCATTTCAGATTGCCATGAAGCGGGATAAGCGTTTGTGTTCTGTGGACAAGGCAAACGTGCTGGAAGTCATGGAATTATGGCATGAGGTGGTCGAGCGGGTTGGCAAGGAATACCCGGAGGTGGAACTCAGTCATATGTATGTTGACAATGCAGCCATGCAACTGGTGAAAGATCCCAAGCAGTTTGATGTCATGGTAACAGGCAATATGTTTGGCGATATTTTGTCGGATGCGGCTGCCATGCTCACTGGTTCTATCGGCATGCTGCCATCGGCGTCGCTGGATGCTAATGGCAAGGGTATGTATGAGCCGATTCATGGTTCTGCGCCGGATATTGCAGGGCAGGGGCTGGCAAATCCCCTGGCTACCATTATGTCAGTTGGCATGATGCTGCGTTATTCACTGGATCAGTCAGAGCTGGCAGGGAAGGTCGATGCGGCTGTTGAAGCGGTTCTCAAGGCAGGTTTGCGTACTCAGGATATTTATGTTGATGGAACAAGCAAGGTGAGTACCGCCGAGATGGGTGATGCAGTTGTTAAGGCATTGCTTGCAGCTTGATATGACGTAACTGCTTAGCTTGCACCGTGTTGTCTGATTTCTGCGTTGAAAGCGCTCATTTATGCTTATAAACTCCGCGCTTTCGCCTTGAGCTCGAACAGCACGAGCACAATCTAAGCAGTTACGGGTTACGCTGAAAAGTGACGATGCGACAAGATGAATTATTAGATAAAAGGATTAAAAAATGTCTAAAACATATGATGTTGCCGTAGTAGGTGCAACAGGTGCGGTGGGTGAAACCATGCTGTCTATCCTCGCCGAACGAAATTTTCCAGTAGGCAAGGTTTATGCACTTGCCAGTGAACGCTCCGTGGGTAAGCCCGTCTCCTTTGGCAATAAAACCCTGCGGGTTGAGGATCTGGCTACATTTGACTTTTCCAAGGTGCAGATTGGTCTGTTCTCCCCCGGCGGGGCGATTTCTGCTGAATATGCGCCTAAAGCGGCGGCTGCGGGCTGTGTAGTCATTGATAATACCGCACATTTTCGTTATGACGATGATATTCCGCTGGTAGTGCCGGAGGTTAATCCACATGCCATTGCCGGATATACAAACCGCGGTATTATTGCCAACCCGAACTGCTCTACCATCCAGATGCTGGTTGCTTTAAAGCCTATCCATGATGCGGCGAAAATCACCCGTATCAATGTGGCAACGTATCAGGCTGTTTCGGGCACCGGAAAACCCGCTATTGAAGAGCTGGCAGGGCAAACAGCCAAGCTACTGAATGGTCAGCCTATTGATGATCCACAAGTCTATCCTCACCAGATCGCCTTTAATGCGATTCCACAGATTGATGTATTTATGGACAACGGCTATACCAAGGAAGAAATGAAAATGGTCTGGGAAACGCACAAGATTCTCGAAGATGACGATATTCAGGTGAATCCTACAGCAGTGCGTATTCCGGTGTTTTATGGTCATTCGGAGGCGGTACACATAGAAACCAGAGAAAAGCTGACAGCTGATCAGGTAAAAGACCTGTTGAGCAAGCAGGAAGGTATTGTGGTTGTTGATGAGCGCAAGGATGGTGGCTATCCATCAGCCATTGCCAATGGTGCAAACTCTGATCCTGTCTATGTCGGTAGAATACGTGAGGATATTTCACATCCCAATGGTATTGATATGTGGGTTGTGGCAGATAATGTGCGCAAGGGTGCAGCACTGAATAGTATACAAATTGCTGAATATTTGATTGCGGATTATTTGTAGTTGCCAAATCGTCATTGAGGAGAGACCTGTCGCGAAGCAGTGAAAATAAGCCTGTTGTTCTTGTTTGTAAAGCCGCTCGTCCTTTAGGTCTCTCCTTGATTCTATTTGGTAGTAAGTGTTTTTTATATTTAATATCATTATTTTATATGTTATATGAGATGTAATGCTTCAACATAAATACAATAATAATCAATTATTTCATAAAGTTTGTCGTTTGCAGGATGACCACCTGTGATGAATTCAGTCAAGGTTAATCCGTCTATTGATTAAATGCCCTCTTGAACGAGAATTAAACACAACGATCAGCTCGTTTTTTATGGGTTTGTAGTTATTGCTTATCAATAACTTATGGTATATAGTTTAGGTTGATTGACCTTTATTAATAATAATAACTTCTAACGAATG
>JALVFC010000219.1 GCA_027030285.1 Thiotrichaceae bacterium
TGCACCCTACGCTGGGGTAACGGATATGCCGAATTATCGGCGGGTTGATGTTGAGGGTGGTACTTATTTCTTTACGGTGGTTACCTATCGACGACAACGGTTTTTATGTGATGACGATGTGCGTGCTGCACTACGGGATGGAGTCAATAAAGCACGGCAACAACTTCCATTTGTAATTGATGCCTGGGTACTACCCCCGGATCATTTGCATTGCATTTGGCGATTGCCTGATGGTGATGCCGATTTTGGAAAACGGTGGGCGATGATTAAACGCTTTGTCGCCAAACGTTGTGAGCCTCGTTTAAAACGGGATGAATGGATGACTAAATCCAAAATACGACGGAATGAATCGACAATATGGCAACGGCGCTTTTGGGAACATTTGATACGAAATGAAAATGATTTAAATGGGCACCGAAATTATATTCACCATAACCCGGTAAAACATGGATGTGTTAACCATATTAGAGATTGGCCATATTCCACATTTCATCGATATGTAAAAGAGGGTGTTTATCCAATCGATTGGTGTGGTGGTATGGATGTCAATGGGTATGAGGCATTTGATATATGTAGCACGTAAGTTGGGCTGAGGCACGAAGCCCAACATGGACAAGGCGATAAATGTGGCTGTTTCATCAGACAAAGATAATGGAAATGAATTTGCAGGTGATGTTTTGAACATACTTCCAGAGATGAATGGTTACTCTGGCATGCTGCCTACAGGGATTGCAGGTAAGGGGCGTGAGCATGGAGTGGTAGCTTTGGGCTTCTTACCTCAGCCCGACCTACGAGCTTACCAGTTAACGGGGCAGCAGTGGTTGCAGACAGAAAAGAGTTGTGGGATCAAATAATGAGAAAGCTACAGCTTATTGGAATTGTTTTCATGTTATTGATTGTTTTCTCTTCGGCAGAAGGGGCAGACACCCCGCCATTTCTACCGGAATATTACAGCCCTGTATTTAATGATCTTGTATTTGTCAAACATGCTACGGAAAACAACATAGAGCAGTTTATGTATGAGGCAAAAGATCAATCTTTTGCCCTAAGTGTTGAAGATATCAAAGCGGATAGACCAAGCAGCAAGGCTATCCTCGATAATATTATCATTTATCTAAATAATAATTTTCAGACTAAAGAGGGTGAGTTTAAGATAATTGCCAACAACAAGGTTTATGCCGTCATAAATGAAAAGCAATTTGAAAGATCAGTTCTTGCTCATGCTGTCCCCGGGGCTGTTCAAATCTGGACTTATACCTATTCTTATTCTCCATATGAGATTAATGCGGTTGGTAGCAGGATTGATCTCATACAATCTATTGCAAACAGGCATCGATATGAGTCGGCTTTGACAGCCGGAAATGTCTCCATGGGCTATTGGGGCGCTGATATTTATGATTATGCTGTTGAGTTACTGGAAGCAGGAAAAAGAGATGAGGGGCTGGCGGTAATCAAAAATATGCTCACTGCCTCTCCTTTCAATTACAGAGCGCATTTGGCTTTTGCTGAGAATACAGGTGCTGACGAAGCGGCAATAAACAGTGCAAAAGTCGTTTTTCAAAATGCTGAATCTCTCAGTCTGATAAATAAAGCGGCAAGCCGCCTTGGAGTTAAGGCTAAAACATATGAGTCTATTCCGGTATTGGGTAAAAATGAGACCGGACTTCAAGTTATTCTCATACCGTTGCCTCCGTATAATCCTTGGCTGCTGGAGGAGAGTGCGAAAAAGTATGAGCTGATCACAGGCGTTCCTGTGAAGATCAGGCGATTAAGGGAAACTTGGAAGCTGGGAGTACCGGATCGCATTTTCAGACAGCGAGACGCACAAAGCGTCCTGCAAAAAGGAGAGAATACGCCTGTTGATTTCTCCGACTGGGACAAAAATAAATATATAAAGGAATTGCTCAAGTTAGCAGATAATGAAGACCCTTTGTCGGCGTATCACATACAAGAATTCGTTAAGGCGGTGGAAGTCGAGGCAGGGCAGTATTATGTCGATCCGTATTTAGAGTGGTTTATAAGGTCGCTGGAAGAATATCGCTCTGATGATGGCCGAACCATGTATGTGGGAATAACAGAGGCTAATATCTACTCCGGCGATGTTAATTATGTGTTTAGCCTGTATCAGTATCTAAAGAAATTAGGAGCGAGTATTCTCTCGTATCATATGATGCTGGGAAAGACATTGTCGGAAGAATTTGAATCAAGGAAGCGCTTGACAAAGCGTATTGCGAAAGAGTTGGTTCCTGCCAGTTTGAAGTCATTGGGAATACCCAGGAGTACAGATCCTACATGTCCCTATTCATACTCAAACGGTGTGTTGCGTTTGGATCAAAAAGGGCTTGTTTTATCTGAACAGGTTAAGGATGCGCTGGAGAAATTACGTGGTGCAGACAATTAGGGTTGGCAGGTTTTTATGCCCACGCAAAATGCTTGGTAATTGAAATGAAAAATCGATAATAGACCACGTTTAAGCAGAACACTGAAGCTATGTTCCGTACGGCTGGCAAGACAATTGGTGCGTTGTCCAATGGTTTTGAAAACAAACCTTAAATCTGGATTATAGGTAAAAAAATAGCGCATCAAAAAAATCATTGATTGATTGCATGGAAATAACAAATTATGAAACACAACAGCATATGGATGTCATGGAAAGCATGGTCATCAAAAAACACAATTCAAACTGTAGGCTTTGTTCTCACATGCCTATGTTCTGTTGGCGTCTTTGCAATCGACTATACTTATGACCCACTTGGTCGCTTGGAGAGAGTGGCCTATGCTGACGGCAGCAGTATCACATATCAATATGACCCGGTTAGTAATATTCTTGAGACGACAACGGTTGCTGCTACTGGGAGCGTCACAATAACCCCATCTGCCGGCTTGATCACCACTGAATCAGGTGGCGTTGATACGTTTACGGTGGTGCTTGACATGCAGCCTAGTGCAGATGTCACTATTGTACTAGGCTCTGATGATGCGACTGAAGGTACTGTTAATCCTGCCAGTCTCACCTTTACCAGCACCAACTGGGACTCTGTACAGATTGTAACCGTAATCGGCGTTGATGATAATCTACTTGACGGCGGTCAAAGCTATAACATTATCACGGCTGCGGCCAGCAGTGCGGATAGTCGCTATGATGGAGTCAACCCAAGTGATATAGCGGTTATCAATACTGATGAAGATATTGATACTGACAGTGATGGCATCGTGAATGATATTGATGCCGATGATGATGGAGATGGTCTGTCGGATATATGGGAGACAGCCAATAGCCTGAACCTCCTTGATTCATCGGATGCTTTAACAGATTCTGATGGTGATGGCTACACAGCCTTTGAGGAGTATGCAGTAGGCACAAACCCAGCCGGTAATAGCAGCAAACCAGAAGGCGCCAATGGCATCAATTACGTCCTGTTTCGCGACCACTTCAATGATAATCAATACAAGGATCGTTGGTATACGGGTGCAATTCATGTTGATGCAATCTCCTCACAATACGAAAGTGGTACAGAGCTTGAGAGTACCCTGCAGCAACCCATTAGTAGCAGCTGTGTGGATACCCGCCTGGAGAGCTTCGCCGCTCTTGATGCGAGCAATGCCGTACTAAAGACAAAACTAAACCTGGCCGGATACGGCACCACCTCTGTTGGGCTATTAAAAGACCTTGATACCAACAACCGCATAGAAGTTCGTTTTGATAGCGACACGGCACCTTACTTGCACCTGGTTTCAATGGATGCTTCTGTGCTCACAGAAGTTGCGGCCACAACACCCGTCTCATATTTTGGAACAGACGTACAACTACGTCTTATCAAAGCCGGTGTAGATTACCACCTGTTTGTTAACGGCATACTCCAGGCTACGGTAACCAACAACGGCTTGGGTGATACCAAACTGCGCCCCTACATAGCTGAACAGAGCTGCCTGGCAGATGGTGGTTTTGTAGATAGCCGCATTGACCTTATCGAATTCCTTACCGACCGTGACAGTGATGGCCTGCCAGATATTAACGAGGATACCAATACAAACGGATTGGTTGATAGTGGTGAGAGTGATCCATTGAATCCTGATAACGATGGTGACAGTAAACTGGATGGGTTCGATAATTGTCTGTTGCAAGCCAATGGTGCTCAGCAGGATGCAGATGGAGATGGTTACGGTAACTACTGTGACCCAGACTTCGATAATGACCTTTATATTGGATCGTTGGATACAGACTATCTCCAAGGCAGGCTCGGAGATTCGGATCCACATGCTGATCTGAATGGTGATGGCTTGGTAGATACCGCTGACCAGGAGATACTTGATGCTCTTATTGGCCAATTGCCAGGCCCCAGTGGCTTAATTGTACTGCCACCCAACAATGCACCAGAGGTGGATCCCGATACGCTACTTGTAAGTGAAGATGCCGCTGTAGCAGATATTACGATTCTGTTGCTGACAGGTGATACAGACCCAGATGGCGACACTACCCTGTCCATAAGTGAAATCGATACCATTGGTACAGTGGGCAGCGTAACACTGGCCAGCGGTGGTGTAGTTAATTATGACCCCAATGGTCAGTTTGAATATTTAGCCAATGGAGCGACAGCGACTGACAGCTTCAGCTACATCTTGAGTGATGGCAATGGAGGCTTTGGCAGTGCAACTGTTATGATTACGATATCAGGGGAAAACGATACCCCAATTGCAGTGGACGATGTTGATGCAACGCTAGAAGATACCTCTGTTATCGTTAGTGCATTGAATAATGACAGTGATATTGATGGTGATGTGCTAAGCATCAGCAGCGTTAGTCAGGGTAGCCACGGTAGTGTGACTACGGATGGAACTACTGTGACCTATGCACCAGCGGCTAATTTCAATGGTGCTGACAATTTTACTTATACGGTATCTGATGGCAACGGTGGCAATGCCACAGCAACCATTACGATCACAACAACAGGAGTAAATGACAACCCAGTTGCAGTGAATGATACAGGCAGCACGCCAGAGGATACCCCTGTCACCATCAGTGTATTGAATAATGACAGTGATATTGACGGTGATGCGCTAAGTATCAGCAGCGTTAGTCAGGGTGTCCATGGTAGTGTGTCTACGGATGGGGCTACTGTGACCTATGCACCAGCGGCTAATTTCAATGGCTCTGACAATTTTACTTACACCGTGTCTGATGGCAGCGGTGGCGATGCCACAGCAACCGTCATAATAGACACCACAAGTGTGAATGATAGTCCAATTGCAGAAAATGATGTTGGCACAACGCTGGATGGTACCTCAGTCACTATTAGTGTGTTAGACAATGATAGTGACATTGATGGTGATATGCTCAGCATCAGCAGTGTTAGCCAGGGAGCTTACGGGGATGTCACCGCAGACGGCATAACCGCAACCTATACGCCCAGCGCTGGCCATATCGGCACTGATAGCTTCGCCTATACTGTCCATGATGGTAATAACGGCTATGCAACAGCAACCGTTACCGTAACCATCAAGGATGCGAGTGCTACCTTATATGACATTGTTTATGACCCGGCTATAACTGCAAAAGGCAGAACCCCTTCAGTGCCTGTCAATCAAAACACAGGCATACCTGATACCACCTTCAGCCTCACCTCAAAAGAGAGCTGTTGGCAATGCCATGCATCCTCGGTCATACGGGCGGGATTGACTCAACCGTTTGAAGTGCCAGATCAAACTGTTTTTCTTGCCAATCGACATCACCAGCGTATAGGCGCCCCCATTGCAGGTGGAGCAGAGCAGCCCCCTTACCTTGATGCTGATAACGATGGAATTGCGGATGAAAACTACAGCTGCCTGAACTGTCATGCGCAATTCGTAGACGTTAATGGTGACCTTCTGCTAACGCAGGATTACCAGGACTGCCTGTTTTGCCACGTAGTGGATGGTGCTCCAAAAACAGTCCACCACGACACGCCTAAAGCTAAAGAGGCATTGTGCGCCAAATGCCATGGCAGCCTGGTTCGCAACCTGGATGAAGGGCTGCCACCACCTACTGACATGCCAGGCATTATTACACCAAGGGGAAGTAACAAACCGAATTCAGATACCAGCACAATAAATTCTGCTGGAACGCATCCGGGTAACTGTGACTTCTGCCATAACACTCAGGATGGACAATCCACAGGCACGTTGATGCCATCCATTTTAGGCGATATTACCGTCTTTCCAAATGAGAACAACCATCACAGCACAGGTGTTCCAGAAATCGTGGATTCCAGCAAAGGCTCACCTTGCCAGTGGTGTCACATCATAGATTGGCCTGCCTGGTACGAAGGAGACCCGGTCGCAGATAAAGCCCCCTGGCAGATGCGGGCTTGCCAGCGGTGCCATGATGCATCCTCACTGCATGGTATTGAGGTGGATATTGCAGGCGATGGCATTGTCCCAGGTGCAGAGGCATACAACAGCGGCCATATTGGTAATCAGGATAACTGCTGGGGCTGCCATGGTAATGACAGTGATATGATTCCTCTCTATACAGGCGGCATGCCTGTGGTCACAGCGACGACGCCACGACTGGATGGTATTAGTGCAGTAACCTGGAAACAAGAAACGGAGTTTACTCTGGACCTGCAAGGCAATGGCTTTATCAATCAAGGTGAAGAGTATGACCCCCTAACCGGTAATGTGACACAGACCACCTTTATGCCAACTGTGCAACTGACAGACAGCGATGGCAATACCACAATGCTTGACCCACTGGCTTCTGCCGCTGGCTTTATAAGCGTGGCTATTCCAGGGAGCTTGCCTAGTGACAGTTATCAGATTCAGGTCAAAAAGGGAAACAAGCTCAGCAACCCCATTGGGGCGATGATCACGCCACGCATAACGCCTGGCGCCCCTGCAATATGCTTTGAAAAGTACAGGCTCGTCTTTCTTCGAGGCAAGAACTTCGGCATGCACCTCCCTGGCTCAAATACCGGAACCAGCATCACCACCGGCGATGGCGTTGCTCCAGATATTCTTTACTTCTGGAAAGAGCACATGATCGCTGCTGTATTCTTTGGCGGATGCCCTGATGAGGTTGTGGTAACCAACGTATTTGACTCAATCACCCTGGAGCCATTTGTTTGGTAACCCTCCAAAAGGCGGCGGCAGTAATAGCGCATCAGCATCATGAACGCTGGGATGGGGCAGGAGCAGGGTCGCCATTTTGACCCTTTTCTGATGCAGGCACTGCTGGCGCATCTGGATGGATTTGTTGAGATCGGCAAGCGCTACGGCGCTGATGGATGCGCCTATTGAACCAGCTGATTCATCTCAAAGATCGGCAGCAGAATGGCGATAACGATCAACAGAA
>JALVFC010000220.1 GCA_027030285.1 Thiotrichaceae bacterium
GGGGATTTCCTGTACTAAGCCTCGTTTTATAGCGCAGCTGAGCATATATTGTCCTAAATCTATTTGCCTTGTTGCAGCGACCTGCATACAATTGGCTGTTTTGTGAGTGGCTACCATTCACGTTAATTAACAGATGTCTTTTTTATTCACACTTGTTTTGGCTGCGTTAGTTATAATTTACCAACGTAAGAAGCTAATGAGTGCCGACAAGTGAGGTTATAGCTTTCCACGTCTAGATAAAAACCAGACTGGACAGATTATTCAAAGTCATCCATGAACACAACTATCGGAGCGTTATATGCCCTGGAATGAACCAGGTGGGGATAAAGACCCCTGGAGTGGTAAGAAAAAGAAAAAATCAAAGGTTGCAGCTAATGGTAACCCTGCTGATAAAGTCACTGAGCTATTTTCATCGGTCTCTGATGGTGGTGGCGGTAAATTCCTTTATTTGATTCCCCTGATCCTGTTAGCGCTCTGGTTGATTTCCGGTGTGTATACCATTGAGGCTGGGCAGCGAGGTGTAGTTTTGCACTTTGGCAAATTTAAGGAAGTATCTACACCTGGCTTGCACTGGATTCCGCGCCCTGTCGAAAAGGTTGAAGTGGTAGATATCGATCGTAACCGCTCTGCATCGGACCATATGACTATGCTCACCAAGGATGAGAATATTGTTGATCTGAGAATTGAAGTGCAATATCTGGTGAACGATCCAGCTGACTATCTGTTCAATGTCATGGATGTTGATTTTGAAAGAAATCAGGTGCAGGGTGTGTTATTTCAGGTGATGCGTTCCGCTGTGCGTCAGGTGGTTGGCAGCAAGGATATGGACTTCGTGATTAAGGAAGGTCGCCGAAAAATTGAAGAAGATACCAATAGCTTGATGCAGAAAATTCTGGATGAATACCAGAGTGGTTTGCAGATCAAAAAAGTCAATTTAAAGGATGCAACAGCGCCTGAACCAGTGAAAGAAGCCTTTCTGGATGCAACGCGCGCAAGAGAAGACTTCAATCGTTCCAAAAATCGGGCTGAAACTTATGCCAATAAGGTTATACCTGAGGCTAGAGGTAAAGCTGCGCGCTCCATTGAAGAAGCCAATGCATACAAAGATCAGGTGATCGCGAATGCAGAAGGTGACGCCTCCCGTTTTATGAGCCTGGCAAATGAGTACCATAAAGCACCAGAAGTCACTAGGGAACGCCTATATTTGGATGCTATGGAAAAGATTTTATCTGGTAGTAAAAAGATCCTTTTAGATACTACTTCTGGAAATAATATGTTGTATTTACCGGTTACAGGTGAAACTGCACTAAACTCGCCTTCGTCAGTTCCAGTGCCTGTTAGCAATGAGCTACTAGAGCGAATGAAGCATGAAGCCGAGAGGAAAGAAAAACTACGAAATAGCACTCGAAGTGCTTTGAGAGAGGGAAGATAATGAAAGTTTCTCAAGGACTATTAATTGTCGCTGCTGTTTTACTGTTTCTTGTTTTTACATCGGTATACACGGTTGATGAAAGAGAAAAAGCGATCAAGTTCCGTTTTAAGGAAATTGTGGAAACTGATATTCCGCCTGGCATTCACTTTAAGATACCCACTAGCTTCATAGATAGCTATAAAACTTTCTCCGCACAAATATTGCCATTACAAGTTGACAAACAAATCTTCCTGACTGGAGAAAAGAAGTTTCTTGAAGTGGACTTTTTTGTTGAATGGAAAATCAAGGATGTTGGCAGATACTACCGGGCAACACATGGTGATCGTAATCGTGCTAATCGCTTGCTGGAAAATATTATGACAGCAGGATTGCGTGCTGAATTTGGTAAGCGTACCATCCAGGAGGCTGTATCGGGTCAACGGGGTGAGATTATGCAGTCGCTACAGGAAAAGTCCGAGAAAGCTGCCAATGAACTGGGAGTTGAAATTGTTGATGTGCGAGTCAGCCGGATAGATTTTCCGGATGAAACCAGGGAGTCTGTCTATGATAGAATGCGTTCAGAGCGGAAGCGTACTGCTCAGGATTTTCGCTCACGTGGTGAAGAAGAAGCAGAAAAGCTAAAAGCAGCAGCAGATCGAAAGTCCACTGTCATTTTGGCTAATGCCTACAAAAAAGCCCAGACTATCCGTGGTGAAGGTGATGCAAAGGCGGCAGAAATCTATGCTAATGCCTATAAACAGTCGCCAGAATTTTATTCGTTCTATAGAAGCATTAACGCCTATACCAAGTCTTTGGGTAAGAAGGGCGATGTTATGGTGCTTGAGCCAAATTCAGAATTCTTTGAGTTTTTTAAAAGCAAAGGTAACTAGGTTCTTATGAGTATCAACTGGAATGATCTGCTTAATGCAATAGCATTGGTTATGATCATTGAAGGTATCCTGCCTTTTGCAAGTCCTGATACACTCAAGAATACCTATAACAAAATGCAGGAGTTGCCAGATTCAACACTACGCATGATAGGTGCTGGCAGTATTGTACTAGGCATGGTCGTGCTTTTTTTGCATTAATAACTCGTAAACTCATAGATAATTAACGTCATGTCAGAGAATCATTACTGGTTACTCCCTGAAGGAATTTCTGAAGCGCTGCCTGAAGATGCGGCGCGACTAGAAGTGTTACGCCGCCGGTTGATAGACCTTTATCGTAGCTGGGGTTATCAGCTAGTCATGCCGCCATTAGTTGAATTCATGGAGTCACTTTCGACAGGTACAGGAAAACAACTGGATATTCAGACGTTTAAACTGACTGATCAGGAAAGTGGACGATTAATGGGTGTAAGAGCAGATATTACACCGCAAGTAGCACGTATTGATGCACACCGTATGCGGGCAGATTATCCTAATCGCCTTTGCTATGTGGGCCCAGTACTTCGGACACGCAGCAATCATGCAACAGGTGGTTCGCGCTCACCCTTACAAATTGGTGCAGAACTCTTTGGTCATGCTGGTCTTGATAGCGATGTAGAGGTCATATCCCTGGCGATAGAAACCTTGCAGCAATGTTTGCACGAAGGTGCAACCCAAAATATTATTCTGGATCTTGGGCATGTTGGCATTTTTTCTGAAATTGTTACCTTTCTGGGATTGAATCACGCAGAGCAGGACACCCTGACTAATATATTGCAACGAAAATCCATACCGGATCTATCTGTATGGATTGAGCAGCA
>JALVFC010000221.1 GCA_027030285.1 Thiotrichaceae bacterium
GATCCAAAGACCGGTTGTTCCATTCCTCTGGTAGATCACTTGATGTCGGGTCTGGCAGTCTTTGGACTGAAATACCCCTCCCTGTTGCAGTTTGATCGAGACCACAATGCCCAATCACTGAGTCGAATTTGCGTTGCCTTTACGGTATTGAACAGCCTCCTAGCGATACCTATCTTCGGGAGCGTCTGGACGAGATCGAGCCACAACAGTTACGCAAGGCCTTCACGGGTCTGTTTAGCGCACTGCAACGCGGTAAGGGGCTGGAAGGATTTGCCTACCTCGATGATCATTACCTGCTCTCTATCGATGGTACCGGCTATTTCTCCTCCTCACAGATCCACTGTGAGCAATGCTGCGAGAAACATCATCGCGATGGTCATACCACCTTACTATCACCAAATGCTCGGTGCCGTGCTGGTCAACCCGGATAGCCGGGAAGTCTTCCCGCTCGCCCCTGAGCCTATTTTAAAGCAGGATGGCGCCTGCAAGAATGATTGTGAACGCAATGCAGCCAAACGTTTGCTGGCGGACGTTCGCCGTGAACACCCGCATATGAAGTTCATCGTCATCGAAGATGGGCTGGCCTCCAATGCGCCCCATATCCGGCAACTGCAAGCCCTTGATTTTCGTTTCATACTCGGAGCCAAGGTCTCGGATCATCGCTTTTTGTTCGACTGGGTCGACAATACAGCTACGACTGCCGAATATGAACTGACCGATGATCAGGATGTCAAGCATCGCTTCCGCTATCTCAACCAGGCACCGCTCAATGACGCGAACTTTGAATTGGAAGTCAATTTTCTCGAATACTGGGAAACACGCCCCAATGGCAAGACCCTGCATTTTTCCTGGGTGACGGACATCCCCATTAAGCAGGATAACCTGATGCCTCTGATGCGCGCTGCGCGCGCCCGATGGAAAATAGAAAACGAGACCTTCAATACCCTGAAAAACCAAGGCTATCATTTTGAACATAACTTTGGTCATGGTTACCAGCACTTATCGACCGTCATGGCGTACCTAATGCTGCTGGCCTTTTTGATTGATCAGATCCAGCAGCACTGTTGCAAACTGTTCAATCGCGCTCTGGCGGAAGCGAAAAGTAAAATTCGTTTCTGGCAACAGCTTCGTGGCTTGTTCCAACACTATTTGATTCCTGACTGGGAAGCTTTGTATCGAGGGATTGCCGATGGTCTAAAGCCCACCGTGATCCCTTACAATACGTCTTGAGAACCCGCCATGACTAAAATTGTTCGAGGTGGGTTTTTCAGGGTAATGTCAAAGCCTGTGATTTTTCATTGGGTGTCCCGATGGGGTGTACTGTGCTCTGTAGAAAACCCAAGGCGTGTTTTTTGCTGTCTCAGCCATAAATCCCAGAGATGACTTGTGTAGCGGGAATTCCTGCAATCATCAATTCCTGTTTCCTATATAAGGAGATTTTTGGTAGTATTTGGGGCAATCCGGCAAATTTATAGGTTAGTAAAATATAACTATAAGCGTATAAGCGCACTTCCCTCTTGCCAGCTAGTGATTATTGAGCAAAACCCCATCTCTGACTTCTACGAGGACACACATATGAAGCTACAACGCCTATCCCTGACCCAGTTTATGATTTTATTATTTGCACTACTACTTAGTAATGCCAGTTTTGCCATGACTAATCTGAAGAACTTGCCCACCAGTATTGATGCCTACAAGGGACATGGACATTGGCTGATTGTCCAGGCATGGTCTTCAAAGTGCAACATCTGTAATAAAGCAATGCCCGGATTAGTAAAAGCTTCACACTCATTCCCCAATGCCAAATTAGTGGGTGTTTCACTGGATGGTAATATCCGCGCTGCACAAAGATTCGTCGACAAACATCACGTAAACTTCCCGACCATTGTTTCAAACAACAATGAGTTCAATAGTTATCTATTAAAGGTAGCAGGTGAGGGACTTCGAGGAACGCCAACTTTCCTGATTTTTGATCCCAAGGGTAACCTGAAAGCTCTACAACCCGGCAATGTGCCACCAACAACATTACAGAACTTTTTAATGAAAATGAGAAACCAATAACCACAGCGACTATTCAGCGTAATCCGCTCAGATTGCGCTCGTGTTATTCGAGTTCAAGCTGGGCAATTATAGGTTGGATAAGCTTGCGCCACCCGGAAAAGTGCAATAATTTACCTCCGCTGTCGGGTGGCGTTCCTTACCCGGTCTACCGCACTCGCCAATCATCATCAATGTGGGGTACCCCATAAAAGGACCCCTCTACATTCAGGTTCTACTAAAAAGCCACTTTATGCGGCTTTTTTTTATGTTATATTTTTCTTTTACTCCCCCTGATACTATAGTTAACCATCTGAAAAGCATTTTGAAAAAATTATTCCAAAGCATTATCTCTTCAGCATACTTTGAGTATTTTATTGTTTCTCTCATTCTTGTGAATGCCCTGCTGCTCGGTCTAGAAACCGATTCAAAACTGGCAGAATCTTATAGTCACTGGTTTGTTTTGGGTAACAACATCATTCTGGCTTTCTTTATAATTGAAGCTATTATGAAGGTTACCATTGTGGCACCGCAATTCGGCAAGTATTTTTATAATGGATGGAATCTGTTTGATTTCAGTGTTATCGTGCTTTCCCTGATACCATTCTCAGCCGAATACGCCATGATCGCTCGCTTATTCCGTCTGTTACGTGTACTGCGCCTGATCTCAACACTGCCACAACTCAGACTTATCGTTTCCACCTTATTGCGTTCCATACCTAGCATGGGTAATGTCATCGTGTTGCTCGCCATTCTGTTTTATATGTATGGTATTGTTGGTTACCACCTGTTTCATGAACAGTTACCCGATCAGTGGGGTACATTGCCACGTGTTTTGCTAACCTTGTTCACTGTCTCAACGCTTGAAGGCTGGGCTGATTTGCTTAAAGACTGTATGCAAGTTACTCCCTGGGCATGGGTATATTTTGTAAGTTTTATTGTCATAGCCACGTTTGTCATTATTAACTTATTTATTGCCATCGTTATCGACAATATGGAAATAGCAAAAACTGAAGCCATTGAGTACATGGAACAGGGTGAAAACACAGTTCTTGAAGAACTTGAACGACTGGAAAACCAGCTACAATCTCTGAAAAAAACACTACAGAAAC
>JALVFC010000222.1 GCA_027030285.1 Thiotrichaceae bacterium
CTCAAGGTCCTCAAGGTCCAACAGGTCCAGCAGGTCCTAGTGGAATGCCAGGAATGGTGCAAGCCGGTAGAACTTACGGCGCTCAATCCACTAATGGAATGTTCAATCGCGGTTCATTCACTTGGAATGGTGGTTCAACTGCAACCTTATGGACAGACCAGGGTGAGATTCGCTTCAGTGGGGTCAAAAAAGGCTCTGACGGTAGACTAACAGCCACTGGTGGTTGGGGTCGTATCGGTAGCTGGAGAGGTGATCTAAGAGACACAACTGGTGATGGAAAAGTGCTGACTATCGGCACCCAGAACAGTGATGGCTCATTTGATCTCTCTGCTGAGCTGAAGTGGGGTAAGACATTAACTGCAAGACTGAGTTAATTTCAAGCCTTGAATAGCCCTGGATGCAGTTAATCCGGGGTTGTCACTAAAAAAAATCCCCTCAGTATAACCTACTGTGGGGATTTTTATTTTTTGGCAGTTTGTACGCAGGAAACTGACACCGTCTATCTAAGGCATTAGAAAATATACATATGCTCGCATACAATCAATCTGTTTTGATACCTGTACTTATAGCCAAATCCATAACAGGAAATTAGCTCACAATGACATTACTCTTCTCGCATTTTTCAAAGTTACATCTTCCCAAAATAAGTAACTCACTTATGCAGTGGAGTAATGCCCTATGTAACAAGGAAAAACAAATTACATTTTCCTTGGCTGATACAAATTCTGTATTCACGGCACAAATTTATACAGCACGAGAGCTTACGCTTGATCATTATGACATCGGTTTACTTATTGAAATTGATACTGTTCCAGCCTCTCTGTGGATGACATCCCTGCCTCTGTCACAACACATAGCAAAATATCTGGCTGGAAAAAAACTGGATAGTTTGCCAGTTGATTTACGAGCAGAATTGCTTGAAATAGCCTGGCGCCCCTTACTGTCTACGATTATGTTTCATACCAATGCACAAGTTCGTGTGCTTAATTTTTTGAAACTGAAACCATCCTCAGTTAATGAGTTCTCATTGGGTATTACACTACGTGATCATGGCAATGACCAGGAATCTAATTTGATTATGCTGATGCATGACAGGTTGCTGCCTGTTATGCAAAGACTGTTTTCGTTTTGGCCGAACCATACTAATTCCTCCTTTTGGTATCACCAAAAAACTCCTTTATGGCTTCAGGCAGGAACACTAGAGCTTTCTCTGGATGAACTGAATGCATTGGAACCAGCAGATATTCTTGTCCTTGAGTCAATGGAGAATGAGCAACAGTTGCGTTTGCGATTAGGGTTGAATCACTATTATACCGCTTCAGTCGAAGCTAATCAGTTAACTATAGAATCTGGAATTCAGACTATGTCAGAAGAAAATTTAAATGTCGGCGATGATGCCATTAATGCAATAGGGGATGTGCCTGTCCGTTTAACCTTTGATCTGGGAGAGCTGGTATTGCCATTTAGTGACATTCAGTCACTGACTCAAGGATATGTTATTGATCTTAATATTCCTGTTAAGCAGGCTGTTACGATCCGCTCATTAAACAAGATCATCGGTGCAGGTGAATTAGTAGACATAGATGGGCGTATGGGGGTAAGAATCGTTAAGTTACTAGGTACAAAAACTGGTAATGACACAACAACGGAAAATATCGATGGATAGTTTTCCAAATCCCGTTGTACTCATTGGTCTGCTGGCAATATTTGGACTGGCTCCCTTTATTGCCGTACTCATTAGTTCATTTGTGAAAATTGTCGTTGTTTTCCATATGATCCGTAGTGCGCTTGGGCTTCAGCAGGCACCACCAAATTTAGCAATAAATGGCATAGCTATTATTTTATCCATGTACATTATGGCACCAGTGGGAATGCAGGCTTTTGAGCGGTTTCAGGATTATGATGTTTCTATTACGGATATTCAGAACCCTGAACTCAAGACAGCGCTTGCTGATAGTATTATCCCGGTGAAAGAGTTTTTACGACGGCACTCCAGTAAAGAAGAACTACAGTTTTTTACCCACTCAACCAAAAAACTCTGGCCAAAGAAGTATTCGGAAAATATCACCGAGGATAACTTGCTGGTACTGACTTCCTCCTTTTTAGTGAGCGAGTTGACTTCAGCCTTACAGATTGGGTTTCTTATCTATCTGCCCTTTATTGTTATTGATCTGATCGTAGCCAATATTCTGATCTCTATGGGGATGATTATGGTTGCTCCGGTTATGATTTCCCTGCCATTCAAGGTTTTGCTCTTTGTGCTTATTGATGGCTGGTCGCGCCTGACACATGGCTTAATCCTGAGTTATCAACAATGATATTCCAGCGCAAACATCATGGGACATGAATTCATCACACATCAAGCGTCATTAGCACTGCAATTGGTATTGTACATTTCTATGCCAATACTCATTGTGGCGACACTAGTTGGCTTAATAGTGAGTTTATTACAAGCCCTGACAAGTATTCAGGAGCAAACCTTGCCACATGCATTTAAACTCATTGCAATTATTGTTGCGATTTCTGTCACAGTGCGGTGGTTAGGCCCAGAATTATACGAATTTGCACTCAATAACTTCACTCAGTTTCCGCAACTTGGCAAATAGTCGTGGATAGTTCGATGTATTGCTTGCCTCGTCAAAACTGCATCAGGGACGTTTTGCTTCAATGAGTATCGTTGGTCTTGAGCAAATGTGGTTTTTATCACTTATTATGACGGTTCCCAGAATTCTCGGTGCATTTCTGGCTATGCCTTTCCTGGGAAATACCGTTTTGCCGGGATTAGTTCGCAACGGTCTGGTTATCGTCATTTCGGCATTTGCATCTCCAATTACTCTGGACTCTATGCAATCTATGCCACTGGATTCTTTACAGATCGGCTTTTTGATCATCAAGGAGATGGCGATTGGTTTTATGATGGGCTACTTGATCAGTATTCCTTTCTGGGCTGTAAGCTCAAGTGGTTTTTTTATTGATTTACAAAGCGGTAAAATGAGTGCCCAGATGTTTTCCAATATTCTGGCGGATCAAACCTCACCATTGGGGGATCTTTTGTCAAAATTTGCGGTTGTGCTGCTGTTTACAACCGGAGGTTTTCTGATCATTGTCGAGATTTTGTTGAAAAGCTATCAAGTCTGG
>JALVFC010000223.1 GCA_027030285.1 Thiotrichaceae bacterium
GGGTACGGCTTCGCGGCACATATACTCAATGGCATCCTGATCACCGAGCCAGTCAGAGCCTTTGACGGTGTCGTACATATGCCATTTCCAGTTGTCTTCGCCCATATTCGCAAGTGCTGCCGACATGCCACCCTGTGCTGCGACGGTATGGCTGCGGGTGGGGAAAACCTTGGTAATACAGGCGGTACTTAGTCCAGCGGTGGCCATACCCAGGGTGGCGCGCAAGCCTGCACCACCAGCACCGACGATAACGACATCGTGTTCATGGTGAATGATGGTGTAATCGTCAAGTGCCATTTTAGTGTACCCCCAGAGACAGTTTTAGAATGGAATAGACACTCAGTGCCATAAATAGATAACTGACAAATTTAACCAGCAGGATGGCTGTCAGGCGTTTGCTGTAGCTGGCAATATAGTCCTCGAAAATAACCTGCATACCTGACTGAGCGTGGTGAAAGGCGATGATCATAAACAATATAAGCATGACCGCATTAAAGGGGGTATGAAACCAGCCCAGTACCGCAGGGTAAGTTGCCTCCGGCAGCAGGGCGATGCTCAGGCAGAGCCAGAGGGTGATGGGGATGAGTGCCAGCGCGGTGAGGCGTTGTACCCAGAAAAAATGAGAGGCCTCGCTGGAGGTTCCCAGTCCTTTGACTTTTGCTAGCGGTGAGCGTTGATCTTTCATGTGTTTAGACTCCAGGCAATGAACCAGGTGAGTAGCGTCAGGATGCTGCTGCCAATGATAATGAGCGCATTACTGCGGTTTGTTGCTTGCGGTGAAAAGCCCTTGCCAATATCCCAGAGCAGATGCCGGATACCTGAACATAAATGAAAATAAAGTGCGAAAGTCAGCCCCAGCAGCAGGAGTTTGCCAGGCACGCTGGATAGAATGCTATGCAGGCTTTGCCAATGTTCGCTGCCACTGGCTGCAATGATCAGGATTACACTGATCAGCAAAGTGCCTATAAACAGAAGAGCACCCGTAGCACGATGCAGAATGGATATCTTTGCTGTCAGGGGAAGTCGGTAAATTTGTAAATGGGGTGATAAGGGGCGTTGCCCGGTTTCATGCATGGTTAGACTCCGCTTGCATTGACCTCAGTGCAGGTTGGGTAAAGAACACTGTCCGGTGCATAGCTGGACAGCCTCCTGAAAAGTGGTACGTTATAATGAAGATTATAGACGTTTATCACAGAGATTGACCTGTTTCGGATAAAGAACTTCACTCCCCGCGTAAATGGTAGCTATACTTGATGCCTAAGCGTTATCTCCTGTTACTACCTGCAATCAGTAGTAGGTCGGGTATCACCTGACAGCATGCCCCGGCAACCTGGATGGTAACGATCCATAAAAATTCAAAATCACCAAGGAGGACACCATGTCTGAAACATCCTATCCCGTTTCTGCTGAGTTTGCAGCGCAAGCCAATGTGAATGCCGAACAATATCAGGCAATGTACCAACGCTCGATTGATGACCCGGATGGCTTCTGGGCAGAGCAGGCAGAGCAATATGTTAGCTGGTTTAAGCCCTGGGATAAGGTATCGGACTGGAGTTTTGACAAGGATGATCTGCATATTATCTGGTTTGAAAATGCCAAACTGAATGTATCTTACAACTGCCTTGATCAGCATCTGGAAAGTCGTGGAGATCAGGTGGCGATTATCTGGGAAGGGGATGACCCAAATGAAGACAAACACATTACTTATCGTGAGTTACACGAAGAAGTCTGCCAGTTTGCCAATGTATTAAAAGCGCGTGGAGTCAAAAAAGGAGATCGTGTTTCCCTGTATATGCCCATGATTCCTGAGGCAGCGGTGGCAATGCTGGCATGTACGCGCATTGGTGCTATTCACTCTGTGGTGTTTGGTGGTTTCTCGCCAGAAGCATTGGCAAGTCGTATCAAGGACTCGGATTGCCAGGTATTAATTACTGCCGATCAATCCCTGCGGGGCGGCAAAAAAGTACCCTTGAAAACCAATGCTGATGAAGCGCTGGAGAGCTGTCCGAATGTGCATTCCTGTATTGTCGTGCAGCGGGGAGGTGAGCCCGTTGAATGGACAGAAGGACGTGATGTGTGGTATCACGAGGCGCTGGCTGAGGCTTCGGCTGACTGTCCGGCAGAGGAGATGGACGCTGAAGATCCGCTGTTTATTCTCTATACTTCCGGTTCTACGGGTACGCCCAAAGGGGTTTTGCATACTACGGGAGGCTATCTGGTACAGGCTGCCATGACACATAAAATCGTCTTTGATTATAAGGATGGTGAAGTGTACTGGTGTACCGCAGATGTGGGTTGGGTGACGGGACATACCTACAGTATTTACGGCCCCTTAACAAATGGCGCAACCACCCTGATGTTTGAAGGTATTCCGACTTACCCGGATGTATCACGTTTCTGGCAGGTTGTGGACAAACATCAGGTTAATATCTTCTATACCGCACCCACGGCAATTCGTGCCTTGTTAAGTGCTGGCAATGAGCCAGTTGAGAAAACATCGCGTGAGTCGTTAAGGGTACTGGGAACCGTTGGTGAGCCGATTAATCCGGAGGCCTGGGAGTGGTATTACCATGTAGTGGGTAATGGCAAGTGCCCGATTGTTGATACCTGGTGGCAGACGGAAACAGGCGCTCATATGATTACGCCTTTACCTGGAGTACATGCACTCAAGCCTGGGCTGGCGACTGCTCCGTTCTTTGGCGTTCACCCAGTGCTACTGGATGACGAAGGCAATGAAATTGAAGGTAATCCTGCATCAGGTAACCTTGCAATAGACCGCCCATGGCCTTCCATGATGCGTACTGTGTTTGGCGACCATCAGCGTTTTTACGAGACCTATTTCTCTATGTTCAAGGGTTATTATTTCTCTGGAGATGGTGCACTACGTGATGCTGATGGAGACTATCGTATTACGGGGCGGGTCGATGATGTACTGAATATTTCCGGTCACCGCCTGGGAACGGCTGAAATAGAAGCAGCGCTTGGCTTGCATGATAAGGTTGCTGAATCTGCGGTGGTGGGTTATCCGCATGACATCACAGGGCAGGGCATTTATGCCTATGTCACATTGATGGCAGGGCAAGAGGGGAGTGATGAGCTGGCAGCAGAACTGGTGCAGCAGGTTCGCAAAGAAAT
>JALVFC010000224.1 GCA_027030285.1 Thiotrichaceae bacterium
ACAATGACCACTATATATTGATTAAAATTTTAAGAAACTTAGTTCTCGGACAAGCTCCTAGCGACTGGGTATAAGTTGCCCTTTTCCTTGTCTGGTGGCTTTATGCAGACAGGTCCATGTATATTCCTGTGCCTGCTCAACGGCCTGGATAACCGTTTGTCCCGTTGCTACTTTTGCTGCAATACTGCTAGCCAGGGTGCACCCAGAGCCATGATAGGTAAAAGGTAGGCGCGGCCAGGATAGTTCAGAAACAATATTTCCATTTTGCAGTAGTGTATTGATAACTTTCCGGGTTGGTCGGGTTGAATGTGTGCCTGTTATCAAGGTGTATCGACAACCCTGGTCGGCAAAATAAAGCGCGCAGTCAGCAACCGACTCGCACTGACTTAATGCCCTGGCTTCGGGAATATTGGGAGTTAGTATAGTTGTTAATGGCAATAGTTTTTTGCATATCGCTGTAGCAAGTTCTTTTGAGCTGAGTGACTTACCACCACCGGAAGCCAGTACAGGATCCAGCACGACGGGGATGTCAGGATGCTCTTGCAGAATCCTGGCAATATTTTCTATGTTTTTCAGGCTGCCAATCAAACCAATTTTAAAGGCATGTACAGGCATATCTTCAAGCACTCGTGTGGCTTGTTGCAGTATGCCAGTTGCTGGTGCAGGGTCTATTCTGTAGACATTGCAAGTATCTTGCACGGTAAAACAGGTAATGACAGTTGTAGCATGGCAGTTTTGTGCCCTGATCGCTTCAATATCTGCCTGAATGCCAGCGCCGCCACTGGGATCATGACCTGATAAGGACATTACTACAGGCTTGCTCTTTATTGATGTGATCATGTGGATTCAACCTGTCCCGGTTAGATTGTTGTGGTAATATCTGTTCTGCTTATTACCCACATTATCCAGTAAACCAACCAACTAGAGAAGGAAATATGGCAGGACATAGTAAATGGGCAAACATTAAACACAAGAAAGCCGCTAACGATAAAAAAAGAGCCAAAGTCTGGACTAAAATCATTCGTGAAATTACCGTTGCAGCCCGGGAAGGCAGTACCTCTGACCCCAATGCACACCCCCGCTTACGGTTGGCAGTAGACAAGGCTCTTGGTGCCAATATGCCCAAAGATACCATTGAGCGCGCTGCAAAGCGTGGAGCCGGTGAGCTTGAAGGCGCTGATTATGAAGAAATTCGCTATGAAGGCTATGGTCCTGGCGGTGTTGCTGTCATGTGTGACTGTATGACGGACAACCGCAATCGTACCGTATCTGAGGTGCGCCACGCTTTTTCCAAGGCGGGTGGAAATTTGGGAACCGATGGCTCAGTTTCTTATATGTTTAATGAGGTGGGCGTATTTATGTTTCCTGCGGGAACGGATGAAGATGCCGTGATGGAAGCAGCACTGGAAGCAGGAGCTGATGATGTTATCACTGATGATGATGGTTCAATTGAGGTGCTTTGTGCACCTGCCGAGTTCATGACAGTCGATGCAGCACTAAAAGAAGCTGGCTTTAATACCGAAGACGGTGAAGTTACCATGCGTGCAGATACGCTTACCCCACTGGATGCCGATACAGCCGAGAAATTATTGCGCCTGGTTGATGCACTGGAAGAGCTGGATGATGTGCAGGAGGTATATTCCAATGCTGATATTCCTGATGCCGTTATGGAGAAAATGTTATAGCTACCCGACACAGCGCAACAACCAGAACCACGCACAGGATCCTTGGCATTGACCCGGGGTCCCGCTTTACTGGCTACGCACTGATTGATAGTGATGGGCAGCACAGTCAACATGTACACAGTGGTTGCATTCGTCTTGGCAGCGCCGATTTTCCGACACGGCTTGGTAGGATCTATACAGAACTGGCTGCGTTGATTCGAGACTATTCTCCGGTACAAATGGCAATTGAAGATGTGTTTATGGCAAAGAATCCGTCCACTGCCCTGAAACTGGGGCAGGCGAGAGGTGCTGCGATTTGTGCTGCGGTAGTACAACAATTACCGGTGGCCGAATATTCACCCAGAGAAATCAAGCAGGCAATCGTTGGCAAGGGAAATGCTGATAAATCACAGGTGCAACATATGACCAGAATTTTGCTCAATATCCGTGAAGAATTACAGGAAGACCAGGCAGATGCGTTAGGTGTTGCGCTGTGTCATGCACATGTGTTTGCCTTTAATAGACGACTCAGGCAATCAGGCGGAGCGTTTTAATGATTGGTCAGTTGCGTGGCACTATCGTGTATAAACAGCCCCCCGAGCTGATGCTGGATGTCAACGGTGTAGGCTACGAATTACAGGCATCCATGACAACCTTTGGTGAATTACCCGAGGTGGATGCTGAAACCACATTGTTCACGCATTTTGTGGTCAGAGAGGATGCACAAATTCTTTTCGCGTTTAGCTCTGTGGCTGAGCGCAGCCTGTTTCGCACCTTATTAAAGGTCAATGGCGTAGGACCCAAAATGGCCTTGGCTATTGTTTCCGGCATGACAGTTCTTGAGTTTTCGCAATACGTGCATGCCGGAGATGTCACCGGACTATGTAAATTACCCGGTGTGGGCAAAAAAACAGCCGAGCGCCTGATCATAGAAATGCGTGACCGGCTACCTGAAGCCTCCATGGATTCAACCACAACCAGCCCCCCGGTAGTCCCGCCTACGCAAACCCGAAAAGGAAAAGAAACGGAAGCTGTGAATGCGTTATTAGCACTTGGCTACAAACCCGCCCAGGCAAGCCGCATGGTTGCCTCTGTTTCCAATGCTAATGCCAATACCAATGATGAACTCAGCGTAGAGCAAATGATCCGTGAAGCCTTAAAAGCGAGTCTGTCCTGATGCAGAATACACAGGACGAACGTATTATCAGTGCCTCCATGACGGCCGATGAGCAGTTTAATGAGGAACACATTCGCCCCCGAAGTTTACAGGACTATATCGGGCAGCCAGTCGTAAAAGACCAGATGGAAATTTTTATCCAGGCCGCCAAAGGACGTATTGAAGCATTGGATCATGTGCTGATTTTCGGTCCTCCCGGACTGGGCAAAACCACTCTTTCACATATTATTGCCAATGAAATGGGTGCTAACCTGCGTCAGACATCGGGACCTGTCCTGGAAAAGGCTGGG
>JALVFC010000225.1 GCA_027030285.1 Thiotrichaceae bacterium
GGGACCTAGCGGGGGACGTTTTTGATTTGCTCTCGGCTGGTGAAGGCGCCGTGTTCATCCCGGTAGGCGACGATGTTTTCGGCGGTGCTCTGGGTGAGTCCGGCGACATAGGATAGCAGTGGTGCGGATGCCATATTCAGGTCTACGCCTACGCTGTTTACACAGTCTTCGACGGTGGCATCAAGTGAGCGGGTGAGTTGGTGCTGGTTGACATCGTGTTGGTATTGTCCGACTCCGATGGCTTTGGGTTCGATTTTTACCAGTTCTGCCAGCGGATCTTGCAGACGTCGGGCGATGGAGACGGCTCCGCGTAGTGAGACATCCAGTTCTGGTAGCTCTTTTGATGCTAGTGCGGAGGCGGAATAGACGGAGGCGCCAGCTTCGGAGACGGTGATTTTGGTGATGTGGGGTTGTGGGTAACGCTGCATGAGGTCGGCAACCAGCTTGTCGGTTTCGCGGGAGGCTGTGCCGTTGCCGATACTGACCAGTTCGACCTGGTGGCGGGTGATGAGCTGGTGCAGGGTTTCGATGGATTGATCCCACTGGTTGCGTGGCTGGTGCGGGTAGATGGTGGTGGTTTCCAGTACTTTGCCTGTCTGGTCAACCACGGCTACCTTGACACCTGTGCGAATCCCGGGATCGAGTCCCAGTGTGCATTTTGCGCCTGCGGGGGGTGCCAGTAGCAGGTCTTTCAGGTTGCGGGAGAATACGCGGATGGCTTCTGTTTCAGCGGCTTCGCGCAGGCGCAGGTTTAAATCGACATCGAGGCGGTGATGTATTTTCACTTTCCATGCCCAGCGCACGGTTTCCAGCAGCCAGTGATCGCCGGCACGTCCCTGATCAGCGATGCCATAGGTGTGGGCTATTTTGGCTTCGCAGGGGTGGGTGCTGTCTGGATCTGTCTCGACATCCAGATTGAGGTGTAAAATGCCTTCATTGCGACCACGAAACAGGGCAAGTGCGCGGTGTGATGGTATGTTGCGGATGGCTTCCTGATAGTCGAAGTAGTCGGCAAATTTTTTGCCTTCCTGTTCTTTGTCTTTGGCAACTTTGGCGCTCAGAATGCCGTGTTGCCACAGGTATTCGCGCAGTTCGCCCATGAGGCTGGCATTTTCGGCAAACATTTCCATGAGAATCTGGCGAGCGCCATCCAGTGCTGCGACGGTATCGGCAACGCCTTTGTCGGCATTGACATAGGGCAGGGCGGTTGTTTCCGGATCGTTTGCAGGTTGTGCCAGCAGGGTTTCCGCCAGGGGGAGCAGTCCGGCTTCGCGGGCGATTTGTGCCTTGGTGCGCCGTTTGGGTTTGTAGGGCAGATAGAGGTCTTCCAGATCGGTTTTGGTGCTGGCGCTGAGGATGGCTTTTTTTAGCTCATCGGTAAGTTTTCCCTGTTCTTCAATGGTGTGGAGTATTGTCTCGCGGCGTTTGTCCAGCTCGCGCAAATAGCCGAGTCTCTCTTCCAGCTGGCGTAACTGGCTATCATCCAGTCCGCCTGTTTTTTCCTTGCGGTAGCGAGCGATAAACGGCACGGTTGCGCCTTCATCCAGCAGTGCAATGGTGGCTTCAACCTGGGCGGGTTTGACTGCCAGTTCATTGGCGATGCGGGTGGCGATAGTGGTCATTATGGAGTCTCCTGGCTACCAGTAAAGGGGTGTGGATTATAGCGAAAAGGGGGAGGATGTGGACTAATGTTATGAACATTTTTCCGACTTCTGAAGCTAAATCGGTGGGTGTTTTGGGTTTTCACATTCGTATTTAATCGTTCCAGGCTTAGGGTAGCCAGGTATCATTTAGAGACTTCATCCACCACGCAGATAGCACAGTATCAGCCATCCTGCTATACCTTGAACCATTGCTGGCAATACAAATAATCTTATCCGATGGAAGAACTGAATGAACTTGAGCAATCGCTGCAACCACTCTTGGAAAACAAAAACCGAAGCATATTGATGCACGCCTGCAATGGTGTTATCTGGCATCTCGCTCGTGGGTGGTCAGGTGGGTTACTTGGACGTTTTGCAGGGGGGGCTCTCATTGCACAAGAAAGCGCTGCTGGATTTTGCATAGTCCCTAATGATAAAAGGCAAGATATACCCAGAGTCAAACATAAAGAATAAAGACATTAATGCTACTATTCTCGCTTAACCCCAAATCAGCAGAATTCCCGGTCAGCTGAGCTATAGAATACGCTTAATCATCCTACTTGTTTGATAATAGCTTATCGTATTGACTGTGAGTGCCAATCCAGACCTATAGGGAACACCATGGAGCAGCGTAACAGTCTGTCTCGTGGCTTTATTTGAAATGAATACACCTTGCTGGTAGCTTGTATTGTGAAATCACAGTCATGAATTTCCCCAGGCGTGGTAAAGTGAGGTTGTGGACATGCCGTGATCTCTGTTTGGTAGCAAAGATCATATTTAGGCATGTTCACGCTCATTTTGTTAGCCCAGGCGTCTGAGAAAAGTACGCACTTAACGGATGAACCGTAAATTACTTTGTCGCTCGGTGTCAACTAGTTATAATGCTGATATACAAAGGGATTTGTTTCTTCTAATTTTGTTGAAGATTACTTTGATGAAGCTACTTGAGCTTACAGGGTTACGCGGTGTTGCTGCATTTATTGTTGTTATCACGCACTGCCAACAGTTTTTCTTTCCTTATTCTCATAAGGATCTGGAACAGTTTTTTCAGGTAATTATCTATCCTTTTAATACACTGGCAATTGCTTTTTTTGAGTTTTTCTATGATGGTGCTTTTGCTGTTATGGTGTTCTGGGTGCTATCCGGGACTGTTTTATCGCTCAAGTATTTTCAACTTGTATCTCAACAAGACTCAAGAAAAACAGAAGTCTACTTGTTTTTTTCGGCTTTCAAACGTTACTTCAGACTTGCTATACCAGTACTACTTTCTGTTATAACAGCTTATTTGTTGCTTTATTTTGGTTGCCTGTTTAATCATGAAATTGGTCATTTATACCCTGGGGAATATGGGCAGTGGATTCAGGGGCTATTTCCCGATGTGGCAAATGTGCTGGAGGCAACTCGAACAGCACTTTGGGATACTTTTTTTAACTACCGGGATAGTACAACCTACAACCCAGTTCTGTGGACGATGGAAAAAGAGTATATGGGTTCCATAGTGCTTTTTGTTTCATTGGCGTTTTTGGGGAGGTTTGCAAGGTACAGAGCGATCTTTCTGGTGGCAGTGTTTGCTCTGGATGCATTGCATATCTCCTGGTTGGCCGCATTTTTCGCTGGTATGTTAATTAGTGATTATTGCGTGCAATACAAAACAAATCGTATGAGAGAGAGGGATAGATTATTTATTAAAAGGGTAACCCGCATTGCACGCAACAGGTTTGTTGTTGGCAGTTTAGTGATGGTTATTGTCTTGTTGATTGGAATGCCCGAATATCGAGGGGTGAGTAATCTATTTTTGGCTTGTGCAGTGATTGCGGTAAGCATACTTTCAGCCCCTGTCAGATCCTTTTTATCTACACCTCCTTTGTTGTGGCTTGGAAAGATATCATTTGGTTTGTATTTATCACATTTATTACTGGTTGCCAGTGCATCCAGTGCACTTTATTTATGGTTGCTTTCCAGGTTGGGGTATGGTTTTGCAGGAGTGACAGTGACGCTGGTAACGATTATTTTGGCCTTACCGATTGGCTGGGTGTTTTATGTATTGGGTGATAAGCCGGCTTTGTGGTTTGGTAGGTGCCTGGAAAGTTGTTACAGGGGATCAAAATAAGTGCTGATTATTTTTTCAAATGATAGACCAGTCATTAGCTATTAGTGCCCATAGTGCTATCAGACCATTAGCAACAGAGTGAGCAGTGATAGCATCAAATAACTTCCCGGACTTGATCACAAGCAAGCCAAAGAGTAGTCCTGCTCCCATGGCGAGAATCCAGTTTTCGTGAAGTACACCAAACAGGATTGAAGATGCAAATAGGGCAAAAAGGGCGCCACTGTTGCCACCGAAATTTAGGCGATTTAACAGATACCCCCTGAAGAATAGTTCTTCAATGACAGGAATAACTAGTGTTGTGCCCAGGATGCGTACAATTACCCAAGATACAATAACCCATGAAGAACTAGAAGCAAGTATGTCTGTTAGTGTTGTAGGGGGAGTATCTGTTCTTATGAAAATCCAGAGTGCTGCTATAACACAGCCGACTAGAACAGGTATTACTGAAATCTTTTTGGTTGCTGTTTTATATAAGGGGTAAAAGACAACTAGTACAGCAACAGCGGAAAGGATTTTAACAGGATAAAAAGGTTCAGGTCTGGAAGTAAAAGCTCCCAATAGTAGAGAAATGCCCATGTATGAAACAAAGGGAAGTATTTTTGCGGCGTTAACATCCTTGTATAGAGGAACCAAGTGTTTTTGTGCAATTTTTTGTTTTAGAAACCAGGGTGATTTTTCAGAGAGCAAAATTAAAGCAAGAGACAGGCAGGTAAACATGATCCAGCCAGCACTACTATGAAAACCATTTATTGCAAGTTCTGGAGAAATCTCAGAACCAATAAATAGTAGTATGGAAATACGGATACTGTTAAATACCCAGCTAAGAATAATGCCTATAGGTATAAGCAGGAAAGCACGAGTTAACCTGAGACTATTCCATCGTATTCCAATATATAGTAGCAAGAAAAGTGTAATTAAACTCATCCCACTTATGCCTGCACATGATGATGCAACTTCTACGCGGAAACTATTCAACCCTATAATAAATGAGCCGGTCTGTGTTTCGGGGTGGAAACCAAATATCTCTAATAAAGCAGAAACGCTTTGGAAAGTAGCTAAACGTATATTTTCTATTCCCCAAAAATACCTGGTAGGACTGATAACAAGTACTGGAATGATTAGAGTAATAAATAAAAATATCGTTTTTTTTGACGAAAGTAACTTTCTGATACTGCTAAAGTTAAAAAGGGATAGTGTGATACCTGAAACCATACAAAAACCACCCAGAACCCAAAGGAATAATCCGTAGTTTTGTACAAATTCGGTTTGGTGTTTATACAATAGATATAGGGGTGATATAACAATGATTATCCCTATTAAGTTGATAATAATCCACAATTGAGATGCATTATTGTTTTTTATATTGTTGGTTAATCTGGTTAAGTATTTTGGTGCTATTATAAAGATGCAGAAAATAGCAAAAACTAGTGAAATAATACTATGCAAAATGCTGGCACTGGCAAAAAAGGTACAAATAAATTCTGAACTTGTTAATATAGGACAAAATTTATCAGGGATGTTTGATGCAGGGAATGGGTAATATTTATAAAGGTATATTAATAAAAAGCATTCAAGTAAAAAAAAACCGCTAAGCTTTAGAAGCTTGCTATTAGAAGAAATGTTGTGCATTAACAAATTCTCAAAGAATACTTATTTTAAATATGGAGATGTTATAAATATTTTATTCAGGAGCGAGTATTGATTAAATCGATCAGGTGTATTGTTTCTTGTAAGGCTCTGGAGATTTACTGAGCTAAAATAAAACTATTACCTTATCGTGGAATCATAGAGTTATGCTCTGAATCCGTGACTACAATCACAGAAAATCCAGGGTAAGCCACTCTTTTGTATTATGAATGCTATACGGTTTTCATAAAAAAACTCACCCGGAGGTGAGTCTTTGAAGTTACATAACTATAGTAAGCTATCGTTGCATAATCAAAGCGACTAAATTCCAATAGATTCATTTAAAGTCATGGGCTCGATATGTGGCTAAAAGAAGGTGTTATTTTTTACGACGTTCAAGGAGTAAAGCTACAACCCCTCCTACTATAGTGATTGCTGTGAATGCCTCCATTCCTCCACCTATTTCGGGTACCCCCCCTCCTCCTGGAGGTGGGGGAGGAGTAAGTGCAAAGGAGGATGAGATGAAGAAAAATGCACTAACAAAATATCCTGTTACGGTGTTAAGAAAAAGCCTCATAAGGAATACCTTTCTACTACTATGAATTGTGTTCGTTTATTACGAAGTTGATGAATACAGCCTAATGATTATAGAATCATATTTTATACTGTGCAACTTAAAACTGGATAGTTCGGTTGTTTGGGGGCACTTAAGCTTGCACGAAGAGGCTTAAAATCCCCTCTTCTCAGGATCCTGATTTATTGGTCGCTCTGCTGGAATCTGTTATTATTGTGCCACTTATTCACGGTGAAAGATGTTTTGTGTTTGAGTTCACGAAAATGGTATTCATTGCCTGTAAGGCTTTCGCAGATTGATGTATTGTCAATAAAATATATGCCAATTGTAATTGGCTTGATTTACATTACAGCATTCAATGCTGTAAGTTTTTGTTAAATTGGGGTTATCATGAAAAAACTATTCATTATTTTGTTATTGTCAGGCATAGTGCTTTTTGTTTTTTATGTGTCTATCTGGTCAAAAAATGAAGGCAGTAATAAGGTTGATCAACATACTGAAAATAAAGATAATATATCAAAAACAGCTGAAAATAAAAAGCAAGAGTCTGTTTTGAATAATAATACTTCTAATACTGATGAGGTGCTTGTTCCGCGTTCTACAAAGAATACAGTAACACCTGATAATAGTAATTATAATGTTCAACAACATAGTTTATCCCCAAGTTTACCTGGTTCTACAGTGGAACCAGATACAGCTAATAACCAGGCTGCTGTGCAGGTTAACAATAGTAAAAGTGATAAGGTTGGTGTAGTTGAGAACCCATCTGGCAAAGCTGCAACAGAGGTTACGACTGCTGTTCACAGCACACCCGCAATTATTCCAGTAGAGCAGGCGGCCTCCTTTTTTGTTCCCAAAGAACAACGTGCTCCGGGTAACCTGGGGGGGCCACCACCTTTGCCTTCCGCAGCTTCAACACCCGCTATGCAAGGTAGTCTTCAGCCTCCTGCGGCGCCAGGTAGTACGACGTCCCAGCCCGCGACTTCGGCTCCAGCTGCTTCATCTAATCCAAACCCGTTGACACCACCGCCCGCATTTCAATAAATCATATATCGTTGTAGCTACTCAGCGTAACGATAAGTAAGGTGGTAAGTTATTGATTATTTGGGCTTCGGCAGCAGGGGTGCTGCCGCAGAGCTTACAGGGATGTATTTACAGCGTCCCTAATAATCAATAACTTGCCGCCTCCGATATTTATTACGCTGAGTAGTTACATATTATTTTACCTCTGCTTGAGTTCCTTCAGCAGAGGTAAATCTAATATCCTGTATTTTCTTATTATTATGTCGGGTGATAGGAAATACGGGTTAGCAATGAGACTGTTTGGGAGCGGCTTGGTGTTCCTGTGTGCTTTTGCCTGGCTTATGTTGACTCAATTTGTTGCATACCAGACCGAGAAGAAAGTACGTCACGCCATTCAGACGTTCCATTTGCCATCCCTGCACATTTACGTGGAGCAACTTGGCTATCAGCGCCATTTTCTTGGTTCAGCCTTTCAGCTTCGATTACGTTCTGATGATGAGAGGCTTGATTCAGTCGTGCGTCACTGGAAACTGCGTGCTGATGTAAAACATGGTCCTCTCATTTTCAACAGGGATAATGTACAACCGGCATTTGCGCGTATCTCTATGCATCTTGATGTGGCGCAGTTAGACTTGGATTCTCGGGAACTGGTAACTCGTGTGTTTCAGGATGCAGTCCCCTTTCAGGCCGACTTTTTAATCGATTATCATCACCGCACTCACTATAAGCTCCTGTCTGGCGCAATGCATTATCAAGTTGCGGATCTTTCAATAAGTCTTTCGGGTGGAACGGCTACAGGGGTGTTTTCTTCTGACCCGGTTGCAGCTGACAGGGGCATTATTGTCCATTTCGATAAAATTGCTTTGCAACAAGGTGGTTTTTCTGTTCAGGCACTGCAAAACACTCTCAATATTAGCCTGGCTGGGAATGCTACTGATAGCTTAGAACCTAAGCTAAGCACAACATTGATGCAAACAGCAGCAGAGGATTATGAGCAGTTGCGGTTCGCCCTTATGCCTCATGAATTTTCGAGCTTTTTGGAGATGTTTGAAGATTATGAGGAACGCTACAGGCTTGATCAACAAATAGACTGGACACTGGAGCTGGCAGCACAAAATCAGGAAGGTCAGGACAGGTTAATTGCTTTGTATCAGCAACAAAGCGCAATTCGGCTTCCCAAAGCGGATTCGATCCTGAGTCAGCTGCTGGAACAAAACCCCGGCATGATCAGTTATGCCAATAAAGTAGAGCATGCAAATAGTCTGGCCTATAATTCGGTCAACAGATAGCTCTTATGCATGCCCTGATGCTCACTTTTATGTACTATTGATAGTCTAAACCCTGAGTAGAGCGCAGTTGGTATGTCTATGCCAGTAAACTGAAACCCAAATCCTGCAACTAAGAGTATGTCAGCCATGAAGCAAGGGAATGTATTACCAAAGATAGGAATAGCGCTAGGCGGTGGTGGTGCCAAGGGCTGGTCTCACATTGGTGTGCTCAATGCACTGGAACATCTGGGAATTCGACCTTCTATTATTGCCGGCACCTCAATGGGGGCATTGGTTGGTGCCGCGTATGCCAGCAACCGTCTTAACAAGCTGGAAGAATGGGCTGCTCCCATGACCTGGAAGGATGTGATTGGGTATCTGGATATTTCCATTTCTGGCGGTGGTTTTATTCAGGGGGAAAAGTTGCTCGAAGCCATGCAACGTGAGGCTTTTCATGACATGCCTATCCAGCAGCTTCCCAAAAAATTCGGTGCGGTTGCTACACAACTACATACCGGGCAGGAAATCTGGTTAAAGGAAGGAAGCTTGCTGGATGCAGTCCGTGCCTCTATTGCTCTCCCTGGCTTGTTTACCCCGGTTGTACATGAAGACAAATGGCTAGTTGATGGCGGGTTGGTTAACCCTGTTCCGGTATCCCTTTGTCGTGCTCTGGGGGCGGATATTGTTATTGCAGTAAATCTATATGCTGACCTTTCCAGGCGTGTTTTTACCAATAATGTTAATGATGAAGCAGCCAGTGCTTCTGAAAGCAAAACAAAGCAAATAAGTATGCTCTCGGAGGAGGAGATAAACCTGTGGAGCAAGGTATCCAGTCATGTCGCTAGTGGCTTGCAGGAAGGTAAGGAGGTGCTGCTGGCAAAAATCATTCAGCGGGATAAGGATATGCCGGGGCTGTTTGAGGTTTTTTCCAGCACAATTAGTATTATGCAAAATCGCATAACGCGCAGCCGCATGGCAGGTGACCCTCCAGATATTGCGTTATCGCCAAAAGTAGGGAATATTACAACTATCGAATTTCATAAAGCCGAGCCAGCCATCAAGGAAGGTGAAGCCTGCGTTTACCGTATGCGTCCTGCTTTGGAAGACTTGCTCGGTCAGGGTTTCCTTGAGCGATAGTACCCATATCATTTGTCCAGTTTTTGTCTGTTATTGAATCGTGTAGAATACCCGCCACTTGTAGGTACTTGGTCGAAGTGCCCTACAAATCGTATTCGAACTGGAGTGAATTATGGCAAAAGTTTCCAAAGAGCAGATTGAAGCTCTTTTAAAAGAGATTAATGATCGCTATCTGGAAAAAGATATCGTGACGCTGAAGCAGGTCAAGGCGATTGATATCAATGACGATGGCAAGGTGTTTATTCGCATCCAGCAAGGTTATCCCGCTGGAACTTACCGGGATGAACTTGCCGAAGAAATCAAAAACAAGCTGGAAGGCGTGGAAGGCATCAGCTCGGTTGAAGTGAATGTTGAAACCCGCGTAGCAGCTCACGCAGTACAAAAAACCTTAAAGCGTATTGACGGCATCAAGAATATTATTGCGGTTGCCTCGGGTAAGGGTGGTGTTGGAAAATCCACAACCTCTGTAAACCTGGCACTGGCCTTGCAGGCAGATGGTGCAAGGGTCGGTTTGCTGGATGCTGATATTTATGGTCCCAGTCAGCCACGCATGATGGGTATTAGTGGACAGCCTGAATCACCGGATGGCAAGACGCTTGAACCCATGGAAAACTATGGCATTAAAACCATGTCGATTGGTTTTCTGATTGAGGAAGACACCCCTATGATCTGGCGTGGACCGATGGTGACGCAAGCCCTGGAGCAGTTACTGAGTGATACTAACTGGGGTGATCTGGATTATCTGGTCGTTGACCTGCCTCCCGGAACGGGTGATACCCAGCTGACCCTGTCACAGAAGATACCAGTCAGTGGTGCGGTGATTGTCACTACGCCACAGGATATAGCTTTGCTGGATGCCAGAAAAGGACTGAAAATGTTCGATAAGGTTGAGATTCCAGTGCTGGGTGTGGTTGAAAACATGAGTGTACATATCTGTAGTGAATGCGGCCATGCTGAGGAAATCTTCGGCGAAGGTGGCGGTATTCGCATGGCAGAAGAACAGAATGTAGACTTTTTGGGGGCTTTGCCGCTGGATATGAGTATTCGCGTACAGACTGATGATGGAAAACCAACGGTTGTCTCTGATCCTGATAGCAAGATTACGCAGATGTATAAGGATATTTCCCGCAAAATGAGTGCCAAACTGGCGGAGCAATCCAAAGACTACAGCACAAAATTCCCGACCATCAAGATTGAAAATGGCTAGTTTGTTGAATCAAGAGTAATACCCGGATGAGTGTATTACAGCTAGTTAGCATTATGCTCGGTGGTGCCTTTGGTGCCATCGCACGCTATTTGCTTTCCAATCTGGTTTACGACTGGCTGGGGCGTAGTTTTCCCTATGGTACCTTGAGCGTCAATATTCTGGGCTCTTTTTTAATGGGGTTGCTTACCATCTTTTTTTTGCAAAAGGCACATCTTGATCCTGCTATCAGGCTTGGCGTACTGGTTGGATTTCTGGGATCTCTGACAACCTTTTCCACCTTCTCGCTGGATACACTGGACTTAATCCAGGAAGGTGCATTATGGCAGGCGTTGATCAATGTACTGGGCAGTGTCATTGTCTGCGTATTTGCTGTCTGGCTGGGGATGCTGGCAGGGCGGCATATCTAGGAGGCTGTCCGAGAACTAGCTTTTAAAAAACACAGAAACAACATATAGTGTTCTGAACACTCCCTCCTGTTACTGGAAACCTTTGTTGACTCATCCCGCTTTGTCGGTACGATCTATCAGGCAGCTAACTGGCAAAACATAGGAGAAACCAAAGGCTTCCGGCGTACCAGCAAAGGTTACAGCCAGAACCAGTACACGCCAAAACGG
>JALVFC010000226.1 GCA_027030285.1 Thiotrichaceae bacterium
TCTGATTCCATACACCCGTCACGCCAAATAAGGTAATGGTATTATCCAGGCTCGCCGGTTCAGTATAGATTTTAATATCTTTTGCCAATGTGAGCTTAATATCCGGGAGCTGTTCAGCGCGCAATCCATCTGCAATAATCCCCAGCTGAAAACTCACAGGTTTACCCGCTTCAAGCGGTTGATGCGGGTTTAGACGTTTTGCATACAGGGTAATATTTTTGGCGGGCAACCAGGGTTCATGCGGGCGGTCAGTCTGCTGTGGCTTAACTTTCAGGGTGAGTACCGGAGCCCTGACTTTGACCTTTTTGCTACGCCCTGCTCCGCTGAGTAAATCAAGCAGTTCATTATTCGTAGACGCAGATGTCTCCCCGGTCAAGGTAGCTGACTGCAACTGATAATTGCCGCTATGCCTTGGAAAAAGTGCATAACTGCGCTCAATCACATGATAGCGTTTACCGTTAATACGCAAGTAATAGGGCTGCGTTTGGGTAAGAGGGATAATATCTGCCAGTATTTCCCTGAGGGCATTCCTGCCTTTTGCCTTGCCCTGGTAATTTTCCTGCTTGTGCTTGTCAAGTGGCTGCAATACTGGAAGGCTCAGGTTAGCCTTTTTTAGCGGTATGGCATGGAATATTTTTTGCGTGATAACAATCTGACCCTGCACATAGGTTTCCTGGATATCGGCTTCAACCTTGATAAAAATATCATTTTTGTCAACTGTTTCTGGAGCCTGTTGTGGTGGTTCCTGCACTATTACAGTCAGCGGCGGCGTTCTCTCGTAGCCAATTTTGATGACAGGAATATGCAGTTTGCCTTGCTTGCGCGGCAACAATACGATAACCCAGTTTTTCTGTATCAGCGTGTCGCCATTAACCTGATGAATACTGCTGCTATTGGTTTTTTTGAGAATCTGAAAATCTTTTTCAAGCACCGACAAATCAGGGGTTGCCAGGCTTGCTGAATCCAGTGACAGGGTCAAGGTAACTGTTTTTCCCTTGTCTACTATAGCCGGAGAAACACTTGCCGAGACCGCGCCTGCTGCTGCACATGTCAAAACATCAGCCAGCAAAACAAGTAGGACTAAAAGTATCACAACAGGTTTCTTAACCAGGCTTACCATGGCTGAACCTCATTCGTTTTACCGCGTTGCTGATACTGATAGTAAAACTTGCGGCGCCACAAGCCGGATGGGTCATCAGGGATACTTTTTAACCATTGCGTTTCATAAGCCTGCTGCTCTTTTTCGCGGGTAGTCAGCTTGACCGTACCAACCTGTTTTTCCAGCTCGTCCTGCCCTGATTTCTCAGTATCCTCTGGCTGTTCCGCAAGCGTAAGTTGCATGGATTTGGCTGCATTGATTTGTGCCTGTAGTGCCTGCTGAATGACTTGCAGATTGTATAGCGCATCGGCAAACCCCGGCCGCTTCTGCAAGGCGGTTTCATAGGCATCAATGGCTTTATCATAGGCTCCAGATTGCGCCAATGCATTGCCACGGTTATACCATGCCTCGGCGCTATCCGATTGTGAAAACAGCTCAATTGCCAGTGGATACTGTTGCAGGCGATAAGCAATAATGCCCTGCCACTGGCTATCCTGTAATGATGTTTTGCCAGCTAGCTGCTCAATGCTCTTTTGTGTGGCTGGCTTCATGGGTTCAGTGGGTTCAGCGACGATTTTCTTATCGAATAATAACCGCTTTGCCTGCTGTTTGGGGTTCTGCCACAGTGCATGCCAGTCAAACGCCTGTGCCTGTGGTGCGGGTAGCAGCAGAAACGTCAGCAACAAGAGTGGCATCATAAACACACCAGGCTGTTTGAAATATGGTAGTAATTGATACAACACCAGTGCCAACAGTGGAAAAAGCAACCAGATGCCAGCATTTTCAGGTTGCTCGATACGATTGCCATGAATTTCTGCAACCTCAGTATCTTTCTGAAAAAAATCCAACAAGCGACTGATATTATGTGACTTATTAGCCAGCACAAATAAGCCATCTCCTGCTTTGGCGACGCTCTGTAATGCATTTTTATCGAGACGCGCAATAACGGGCTGCTGTTGCGCATCAAGTAGCCATTTCTTGCTGGATTGTTGTGCTGAATTTACATGTGATTTTAAGGGAATCTGAGCGCCCTGCTCCGTACCCACGGCAAGCACTGACACAGTGTAGCCCTGCTTGCGTGCAGTAACCGCCGCCTTGCGAGTGACAGAAAGATCACTTAAACCATCAGTGATCAGCAATATATGACCACTACGATAATCCGCTCCCTGCAATAGCTCCACCGCCTGCATAATCGCCTTGTCCAGACGGCTGCCCTGGGCAGGCATAATGGCAGGTGACATGTGCGTGAGCTGTGCAAAAATGGTCTCTACATCATCGGTCAGTGGGGAAACTGCAAAAGCCTCGGCGGCAAATACCACCAGTGCTGTATAGCCAGACTGGCGTTGCCTGAGTATATCGGAAAGAGCAAATCGTGCCTGCTGCAAGCGGTTTGGTGCGATATCTTCAGCCAGCATGGAAGCGGACAAATCCAGGGCTACAACCAATGCCTGGCGCGTTTCATAAAGCGGTACGCTTTGTTTATGAATGGCGGGGCCTGCCAGGGCAACAATTGCCAGCATGCCAGTCAGTGCAAGCAGTCCAAATCTGCCTCTGGGTGCTTCACCTGTTAGCATAAAAGGTTGTAATGCAGCATCAATTTTATGCTCCCAAAGCTGCTGTTTGTGGAGTTTTCGATAACAAAAATACACAAGCAGCAACCATACCGGGATAAGCCATAACCACAATGGATAAAGATATGTCATATCACATAACCTCCACCTTCTCGGCTGTATCAGCGGCAAATATCATTAGCCTGCCGGAAATCGTCACTGCAATAAAAAGCATCAGCAGGAAACATGCTACTGCCAAAGGTACATAAAACAAATCCTTCACCGGATACCAGGCTTTTGAGATGTCAATCACTGGCTCCAGTTTATCCAGCTCCTGATAAATGGCTTGCAACTCATCAACACTTTTGGCGCGAAAGTACTTTCCTCCGGTTTCTTTGGCAATGGCAGTTAATGTTGCCTCATCCAGATCACTGTTTTTTCCTGCATTATTTTTGGCATGATTTTTTGTA
>JALVFC010000227.1 GCA_027030285.1 Thiotrichaceae bacterium
AGGTGGTCTGATAATCCTGAAAACTTCTTGACCTGTGTGCAACACACACCTTCTACACTTGATAGTAGTAAGCACCTACAGTATTCAGGAGAAAACGATGGCACACCAGAATCAGAGCAAACACACCGATCCGGTTTGTGGCATGCAAACCAGTGCGCAAAGCCACTTTCACACCAGGTATCAGGGGCAAGCGTTCTATTTTTGTAGTGAACACTGCCTGAAAAAATTCAAAGCGAATCCGCATGAATATACCCATACTGAAAAAGCGGCACAAAACCCTGATCAGCATAGCTGCTGTCATGGTCAACAGCATGCTGCTTCTGCGACATCAGTAGTCGATACTTTTGCTTCCACCGCTATTTATACCTGCCCGATGCATTCCGAAATCCGCCAGCAAGGACAGGGCAGCTGCCCCAAATGTGGTATGGCTCTGGAGCCGGAAGCTCTTCCTGAACGTAATACAAGAGTGCAGTACACCTGCCCCATGCATCCAGAAATTATTCAGGATGAACCTGGCTCCTGCCACAAGTGTGGCATGGCTCTGGAGCCCGTGACAGTTACTCTGGAGGAGAAGAATGAAGAGCTTGAAGATATGTTACGACGCTTTCGCTACAGTCTGATTCCGGCTTTTCTGGTCTTTATGTTGGCTATGGTTGCCGATCTTGCCCCGCAGTGGTTACCGCAGTGGCTATCCATGAAAATGGTGCAGTGGATTGAATTTGCTCTGGCTACCCCGGTCGTTTTATGGGGCGGCTGGCCATTCTTTGTGCGTGGCTGGCAGTCACTGCTTAGCTGGAATCTGAATATGTTTACCCTGATTGGTATGGGAGTGGGAGTTGCCTGGCTCTATAGCCTGGTTGCCTTGCTGCTGCCGGGAATTTTTCCAGCCACCATGCATCAGGAAGGGGGTACGGTTGCCGTTTACTTTGAGGCGGCAGCGGTGATTACGGTACTGGTTTTGCTGGGACAGGTGCTGGAGCTAAGGGCGCGTAGCAGTACAAATGCGGCTATCCGTGCCTTGCTGGAGCTGGCACCAAATACCGCCAGACGTATTGATGAAAATGGCAATGAACAGGACGTGCCTTTAGAGCAAATAGCTACCGGTGACAAATTGCGTGTACGTCCTGGAGAAAAAATTCCGGTAGATGGTGTGGTAATAGAGGGTGAGAGCAATGTCGATGAGTCCATGATTACTGGCGAGCCTGTTCCTGTGGGGAAACAAAAAGGTGATAACCTCATTGGCGCAACGGTGAATGGCACGGGCAGCCTTGTTATGCAGGCTGAAAAGGTTGGCGCCGAGACATTGCTGTCGCAAATCGTCAAGATGGTGTCTGAAGCTCAACGCTCCCGCGCACCCATTCAAAAACTGGCGGATCTGGTTGCCGCATGGTTTGTTCCCATTGTGGTGAGTGTTGCCATTATTACCTTCGTCGTATGGTGGCTATTTGGCCCTACCCCGGCTTTAGCCTATGCCGTTATCAATGCCGTAGCGGTACTGATTATTGCCTGCCCCTGTGCTTTAGGGCTGGCTACCCCTATGTCAATCATGGTAGGTACTGGCAAGGGAGCATCGGCTGGCGTCCTGATCAAGAACGCCGAGTCACTCGAAATCATGGAGAAGGTGGACACTCTGGTGGTGGACAAGACAGGCACCCTCACTGAAGGCAAACCCCGCCTCGCGGCTATTATCGAAGCAGCCAGTCAGAACAAGGAGGAACTGTTGCAGAGTATTGCCAGTCTGGAGCAGGCGAGTGAACACCCGCTCGCCGAAGCGATCGTAGACGCTGCCAGGGAAAAAAAGCTGGAACTGTTCAAAGTAACCAACTTTACATCCCTCACTGGCAAGGGAGTGACTGGAATAGTAAACAATCACCAGGTGGGTATTGGCAATCATAAACTGTGTGAGCAACTGGGTGTCAGACAAGATCAAACACTGACTGAGCTGACAGCGCAGGCCGATCAGCTTCGCGAGGAAGGACAAACGGTTATGTTTACCATGATTGATGGCAAAGCTGCGGGCGTGATCAGCGTTGCAGACCCTATAAAAAATACCACAGCCGATGCCATTCAAGCTTTGCACAAGGAAGGTCTTAGCATCGTTATGCTGACTGGTGACAACAAGAAAACCGCAAATTCCGTGGCACGCAAGCTGGGTATCGACCAGGTAAAAGCGGATGTTATGCCAGAGCAGAAGGCTCAAGTGATCAAACAGCTACAGGCTGAGGGACATATTGTGGCAATGGCGGGCGATGGCATCAATGACGCACCAGCACTCGCGCAGGCACAAGTCGGTATCGCGATGGGAACCGGCACAGATGTTGCCATGGAAAGTGCCGGTGTGACGCTGGTTAAAGGCGACTTGCAAGGTATAGTGCGCGCCAGACGGCTAAGCCGGGCAGTCATGAAAAATATCCGCCAGAACCTGTTTTTTGCCTTTATTTATAATTCGCTGGGTGTGCCAGTGGCTGCCGGGATTCTCTACCCATTCTTTGGTCTACTGCTCTCACCCATGATTGCTGCCGCAGCAATGAGTTTTAGCTCGGTCTCTGTGATTGGTAATGCGCTGCGGCTCAGAAAAATCAGGCTATAACGCTGCATGATTCACAAAACACATCAAAAAAAGGAACCGCCTCGGTAAAAAGCATATACACGGGCAATCCAGCAAGGCTCTTGTTTACACACATGTTTCGTTCACGCCTAAACACAAACTCATTACAACCAGAGCCACCTGCCTGGGTTGTAAATTCTTCAATACGAAAACCTTTTCTTTTGAAAAAACGGAAAACCTCTTCAGGTGATGCCACTTCAAAGGGGAGTCCTCCCACCCAGTCAACAACATCACGCCATAACGACATTCCCCTAACTCTGCCGTAATTTCTTGCAGTATGGAATGGCTTGCCAATCAGAAAATCCCGTAACGTTGCTGGTCCCCACTGCACAATAAACGCAGGCACCAGAACCAGACCACGTAACGCTGACGGTAGTTTATTGTAGATTTGCTTGACTTTCAGCCATCGCCTGCTATTCCCTCCCTGGTCATTATAAATAGCGATAAATAACTTGCCTCTATCAACTACAAGATCCGAGACATTCTCAAAAGCCTGCTGCATATTCCCGGTATGATGTAGCACTCCCCACGAATAAACAACATCCCACTGCCCTAGAGAATCAAGATATTCCTTATCCAGGACTGAACCACTTTCAACTACCCAGTCATCATCATCAGGGAAAAACTTTTCTTTTAAATACAGAGTACAAGCAACCGATTCGGGGTCATAGTCAAAGGAATGTACGGTTGCCCCCAGTCTGCGTGCAGCCAGGCTAAACAAACCACTGCCCGAGCCAATATCCAGAAAACGTTTGCCTTGCAAGTTTTCAACATCAAGCTTCTGGCACAAGGACTTCTCCGCCTTGCGTATTCGATCTTCGTTAAGATTTTTTAAAAATTGTGCCCAATTCTCTCCAAAAGAGAAACGTTTACCTTCCTTGATTTGTTCTGAATGAAGCAAATCCATTTCCTGCCTCCTTTAATACCAGCTTATAGCAGCGCTCAGAATATACAGCAAACCTTCATAGCCGCAACCTTGAATAGTAGCTGACACAAAAAAAACCAATCAAATTTTTATATAGTTATAGCTTTATCGGTAGCAAATCAGTGATAAGCAACATACAGCTGTATGTGATAACAGCAATAAAAAATGATATATGGGAGTAAGGTCTTGATTATTTGAATTTCAGTAGCTGAGATGCTGCCACAGCGCTACATGGCTCGTATTTACAATGATACGTAAAATCAATATCTTGACGAAACAATACCTGTCATGCCAAGTAGTAGTTACATATTGATTCCATAAAAAACGCTATAAATGTAATTCTGGCAACTTTTCCTGATGACTCACCGCTTCATAACTATCGTCACTACTACCATCAAAACTGAGTTGCCACTCCAAATTGTTTCTGGAAGTAGCATTCTCCAGAGCTGCATCACGGTCAATCTTGCCCATGCGATAGAGCTCCAGCAATGACTGGTCGAAGCTGCGCATGCCATCACTGGTTCCTTTTTCAGTCAATTCATGAAGTTGTTGCAGATTTCCTTTGCGGATGGTTTCACCTACAAACGGTGTATTAACCAATATTTCCGTAGCGAGCACGACACTCCCACGGGTGTTCGGTATCAGTTTCTGGGCAATAATACCTTTCAGATTTAAAGAAAGATCCATAAGCACCCGATGCTTTTGTTCGGCCGGAAACATATAAAGAATACGCTCCATAGCCTGTGTCACATTGGTTGCGTGAAGTGTAGACAAAACTAGATGCCCGGTATCAGCAAACCCCAGCACAGCCTGCATGGTTTCGGTATCACGTGTCTCACCAACCATAATGACGTCAGGTGCTTCACGCATGGCTTCACGCATGGCATTTTTATAACTTAACGTATCAAAGCCTATTTCACGTTGTCCAATGATGGATTTATTGTGTTTAAAGGCAAATTCAATCGGGTCTTCTATCGTCAGTATGTGTCCGGCATGCTGTTGGTTTCGATACTGAATTAATGATGCCATTGAGGTGGATTTACCGGAGCCGGTGGCACCCACAAATAAAACCAGCCCTTCCTTGCCCATGACCAGTTTTTTTAGCACCTCAGGAATACCTAGCTCTTCCGGTGTTTTTATTTCAGAGCGGATATGGCGAATGACCATGGAAACTTCACCGCGCTGATAATACACATTAACCCGAAAACGACCAATATTAACCACCGACAATCCCTTGTTCATTTCCTTAAACTTCTGAAAATCTATCCATTCCCTTTCTGTCAGAATATCCTTTGCCAATACTGCAATACTGCCAGGTTTCATGTTTTCTTTGGTCAAATGCTGCATTTCACCCATTATTTTAAGGCTTGCTCTTGCTCCAGTTGTTAAATACAGGTCGGAGGCATCCCGTTTAACCATTTCTTCCAGGTAGGGTGATATTTTCATGCTGTTATTCTCTTTAGTTATGTAGCTACTCAGGGTAATTGAATATAAAGCGGTGGGTTATTGATTATTAGGGCTACGGCAGCAGGGGTGCTGCCGTAGTGCTTACAGGGATGTATTTACAGCGCCTCTAATAATCAACAACTTACCGCCTCTACTGTTTATCACGCTGAAAATAGTTACTTTATTATTATTTATTCTCGAACTTTACAGGAAACCATCAGATAACTCTTCCACAGACATTTTTTCTGTACCCTTAAAGACATCCGATGCCTTTGCCTCACGACCATTTAACTTAAGCTGCAAGCGCAGATCATTGATAGAGTCCGCATGTCGCAAACCTTCTTTCATACTTATGATTCCAGAATCTATCAAGCGGAACAAAGTCTGGTCAAAAGTACACATTCCCAATTCATTAGACTTGGCAATTAATGCTTTCATGCCAGTTACATCACCCTTTAAAATCAGGTCACTCATCAAGGGTGAGTTGATTAGAATCTCAACGGCGGGAATTCGCCCTTTACCATTGGCACGCCTTACCAGACGCTGCGATATTACGGCCTTCAAGTTAAGCGACAGATCCATCAGTACCTGAGCACGTCGCTCTTCAGGAAAAAAGTTAATGATTCGATCCAGTGCCTGATTGGTATTATTGGCATGCAATGTGGTCATACATAAATGCCCCGTCTCTGCATACGCAATGGCATATTCCATCGTTTCCCGATCACGAATTTCCCCCAGCAAAATAACATCAGGCGCCTGACGCAAGGTATTTTTCAGTGCTATTTCATAATCAGCAGTATCCACACCAATTTCGCGCTGAGTAACGATGGATTTCTTGTTTTCATGGGAAAACTCTATGGGATCTTCAATAGTAACAATATGATTTGCCGAGTTTTCATTTCGGTGACCAATCATTGCCGCCAGCGTTGTAGACTTACCAGAACCAGTAGCACCAACGATAATAATCAGGCCCCTTCGGGTCTGCGTCAACTCCTGCATAATGGGGGGCAAGCCCAGACCCTTGAACTTTGGAATATCATTCGGGATATGACGCAACACCATGCCGGCACATTCCTGCTGGGTAAAAGCATTGACACGAAAGCGGGCAACGCCGGGCAAGCTGATGGAAAAGTTGCATTCCATATTTTCTTCAAATGCCCGCAGATGCCGGTCATTCATAATAGAGCGCACCAGCATTCGCACCTGATCCTGCTTCAGCCTCGTATCAGAAAGAGGTGTAACCTCGTTGTTTAACTTGATACTGGGTGGCGCATCAGCGGTGATAAACAAGTCCGACCCCTTACGCTCCAGCATGACATGCAGCATGGTGTGCACATATTGTATGGCGCTATCTCGATCCATCAGATATATCCCTTGTAAGCTCTAGACTCTGGCGTGATCCTGTAATGCTTCCGGACTATCCGCTTTCTTCAACGCATCCTCACGAGTGATTTGCCCCATCAAAAGGAGTTCTTTCAAGCACTGATCCAATGTCTGCATACCATCACTCGAGCCCGTCTGTAAGGCTGATTTCATCTGTGGGATCTTGTTTTCACGAATCATGCTTCTGATCGCTCGTGTACCGACTAAAATTTCATGTGCGGCAACACGGCCTCCCCCCACCTTTTTCAATAAAGTCTGGGCAATAACCGCCTGCAATGATTCTGACAGCATGGCACGGATCATGTCCTTTTCGGCAGCGGGAAACACATCAATAATTCTGTCAATGGTTTTCGGGGCGCTGGTTGTGTGCAGCGTGCCAAATACCAGATGTCCAGTTTCAGCAGCTGATAATGCCAGGCGTATGGTTTCCAAGTCACGCATCTCACCAACCAGTATGGTATCCGGATCTTCGCGCAGAGCTGAACGCAAGGCCTCATCAAACCCCTGTGTATCGCGGTGTACTTCACGCTGGTTTACCAGACTTTTTTTACTGGTATGCACAAATTCGATAGGATCCTCAATCGTCAGAATATGCCCGTGTTCTACTGAATTCTTATAGTCAATCATCGCCGCCAGAGTGGTTGATTTACCTGATCCTGTTGGCCCGGTTACCAGCACCAGACCACGCGGCTTCATGGCAAGCTTTTTGAAAATGGGTGGTGCATTTAAAGCTTCCAGTGTCAGAATATCACTGGGGATGGTACGAAATACCGCGGCGGCTCCTCTGTTTTGATTAAAGGCATTCACACGAAAACGAGCAACTCCCGGTAGTTCAAAAGAAAAATCTGTTTCCCACTTCTCTTCATAATCCCGGCGCTGGTTATCATTCATAATATCATAGACCATGCTATGTACTTCTTTATGATCCATTTCTGGCATATTAATGCGTCGCATATCCCCATCCACCCGAATCATGGGAGGCAAACCGGCAGAAAGGTGTAAATCAGATGCGTTATTTTTCACGCCAAAGGCAAGAAGTTGTGTAATATCCATGAGGGAGTGTTCTCTTTTTATTATTTATTATTGTGATTTTTCTTAAACTGTAACATATGACTTATCCACTATGTGACCAACTCCAGACAATCGGCCAACGTATTAAAGCCGCAGAAATTAAATATCAGCGCCAAGCTGGTAGTGTCCATTTGCTAGCCGTGAGCAAACGCCACCCTATGGCAGCAATTCAGGATGCCAGACAGTGTGGACAACTGGCATTTGGTGAAAATTATGCCCAGGAAATGCATGAAAAAGCCCTGCTAACCCAGGATGACGATATTGAATGGCATTACATTGGACCTGTTCAGTCCAATAAAACGCAGCTTATTGCTCAACATGCCCACTGGGTGCACTCAGTTGACCGCCTGAAAATTGCCCGTCGCCTAAGTATGCAAAAACCCGCTGATAAACCCGCTATCAATATTTGCTTACAGTTAAATATCAGCCATGAACGCAACAAGTCCGGCATTTCGCTTGACGAATTACCAGAGCTTGCTAAACAGGTCGCTCAACTTCCCAATATCAAACTGCGTGGATTAATGGCAATTCCTGCTCCTTCCAGAGATTTTGACACTCAGCGCAAAACCTTTGCTAAAGTGCGTAAAGCCTTGGAAGCTTTAAACCAGCAAGGCTATAATCTGGATACTTTATCGATGGGAATGTCAGCCGATATGGAAGCTGCTATCGCTGAAGGCGCCACTATTGTGCGCATCGGTACGGCGATTTTTGGGCAACGCCCCGCTTAAGGAACAATAACAACATTATGAGTAAAATATTAACTTTTGTAGGTGCTGGTAATATGGCAAGAAGCCTTATCGCTGGCTTAGTGCAGGATAAAACCAACCTGCTTTTACAGGTTTCTGACCCTGCCCAGGATCAGCTGGATAGTATTCAGAAAAACTGGCCCAGGGTGAAAGTGTTTACCGATAACAATGAAGCTTGTTTGCAAGCTGACATCATTGTACTGGCAGTAAAACCACACTTGTTACCTGTTGTGTGCGAAGAGCTTCAACAAACGGTACAAGCATCCAGACCTCTGCTGATATCCATCGCTGCCGGAGTACGCGAAGCGAATATTAATCACGCCCTGGGAGGCAATTTACCTATTGTCAGATGCATGCCAAACACACCAGCTCTGGTTCAGGCAGGAGCAACCGGATTGTTCGCCAATCAGCAGGTTAGCAGTGAGCAACGCAGTAGTGCAGAGGCTATCTTGCGCGCTGTTGGCATTACTCTTTGGTTTGACGATGAAGCCCAGCTAGATGCTGTGACCGCTGTATCGGGCAGCGGCCCTGCGTATTTCTTTCAGGTAATGGAAGCTATGCAGCAGGCAGCTACACAACTTGGACTTAGTAAAGAGGAAGCTCGCTTGCTGGTGTTGCAAACTGCACTGGGCGCCGCCAAACTGGCTATGGAAAGTAGTGATGATGTCGGTGTACTCAAAGAGCGCGTAACCTCCAAGGGGGGCACTACCGAAGCTGCCCTGAAAGTACTCAACGAAGGTGGACTTGGCGAGCTGTTCCAGCAAGCCTTAAGCTCTGCCCGGCAGCGCGCAGTAGAACTCGCAGAAACATAACCTACCCTGTTACTTAAGGAGACCTATATGTCAGCCATACAGGAAATACTCGTATTTCTAATTAATACACTGTTTAATCTATACATTTCTTTTTTGATGATCCGCATGTTACTGGGACTTGCGCGTGCTGATTTCTATAATCCGGTTTCACAGTTTCTGGTAAAAGCTACTGATCCGGTGATCAAGCCGTTGCGGCGTTTTATACCCGCTTTCGGGAAAATAGATACTGCAACAGTGGTGGCTATTGTGGGCCTTAAGGTAATTGAACTTTTCCTGCTTGCACTGATTACAGGTGGCGATTTTGCAGCAAGCTTTATCCCTTTTGTAATGGGTGATTTGCTGCGTATGCTGGTGTGGATTTATATTGTAGCCATTATTATTCAGGTGATTATCAGCTGGGTCGGCAATACACATGGCAACCCTGTAGTGCCATTAATCAACAGCTTGACAGAGCCTCTATTCCGTCCCGTTCGCAAGCTGATACCACCTGTTGGCATGATTGATTTTTCTGCATTTGTAGTTTTACTACTGCTACAAATTGCACTGATTATAATCAGATCATTTGGCTTGTAGATCTCGACTTCTGATGAGGCGACGCTTTTTTGCGACTCTTGCGAAGAAGCTAACGTGTCGCCTCCAGAAAACCAACTGAATCTTAACTAGCCCACTCAATAGTGACTTTCCTACGCCCCCACTTAAATGCTTCCCGCTTGTCCTTGCCCATGTAAATATCAATTTTTCTTTTCCAGCGCTTGTTCATTTTATCCAGCACCAGATAATAACCGGGTAACCCCTGGATTTTTATTTTACTCCCCCTGTGTAGACCATACTTCTCCAGCAAATCTCTGGATACTGCAACCACCTTCATCCCGGGACGTAACCTATCTCCCCAGGCTGCAATATTGGGTGTACTGTCGGTCTGCCCCACATGAGATGTGTATGCAGTCGCTGTCACAGCTAATATTTGTCTGTTCATGGATGGGTGGTAAGTCACCTGTGTCGTTTTCTGTTTACCATCAAGAATAAAACTGATCAGGGCATCAGAAATACCACTTAACTCCTGAGCTTTTACCGCATCCAGAGCTGTCATTGTGAGCAACAGCGTAAATGAATATTTAACTATGTTAGTTAGCATATCAGTTTCATCAACATCTTCGACATAAGTATATTATTATTATCTAATATACTTATGCAAGATCAAATATTGACCACTCGATGGACGGTATGGTTAGCAGAGTCTATCGTCAAATGCGACTACTATTCAATATCCAACCAACTCATTCCTGAATAAGCTCCTAGAGTTTATGAAAAAGCTCCGGTATAGTAAGCACCATTCAATAACACCATGCAGGAGAGACTCTATGGCATTAATTATCCATAGAGCACCGAAGGCGCAAACCGTCCGGAAACGCTCAGGTATCAAGGACTGCATGGTCGTTAATCAGATTAGCGGATTAACAAATTGACTCTGGAGAGTGATGTTATGCCTTGTCGATAGTAGGGTCGATACAGGCTACATCCACCGAAGGGTAGTAACCTGACTGCTGAAGTTAATTATATAAGTGGCCAGGGAATCTCTCAGGTTTCAGGACAGAGGGGCGGCAGGCATCAGTATTGATGTGCCTGCCGCCCTTTTGTTTTACATACACTCTGGAGACACTATGTCAGCTTCCACAAATAAACCCCAACGTACCGCCCTGTACGAAAAGCATCTTGCAGCCAATGGCAAAATGGTCAATTTTGCGGGCTGGGAAATGCCCATAAACTACGGTTCACAGATAGAAGAGCACCACCAGGTACGCAATGATGCAGGCATGTTTGATGTCTCACATATGGTGGTACTGGATTTAACAGGCAGGGATGTTAAGCCATTTTTACGCCATCTGCTTGCCAACGATGTAGACAAACTCAAAGACTCGGGCAAAGCTCTTTATAGCTGCATGCTGAACGAAGCGGGTGGCATTATTGATGATCTGATTGTCTACTATCTTTCCCCAGAGCATTACCGCATGGTCATTAACGCAGCCTGCCGCGACAACGATCTTGCCTGGATGAGGCAGCAAACTGATGGTTTTGAGGTGGATATTCAGGAGCGTGACGACCTTGCCATGATTGCTGTACAAGGCCCACATGCCAGAGAAAAAACATGCTCCCTGCTGGATCAGGAAACCGCTACATATATCACTGCCTTGAAGCCCTTT
>JALVFC010000228.1 GCA_027030285.1 Thiotrichaceae bacterium
CTTGGTCGAGAAGGTCAGAGTTTCGCAGGAGTATCAACTTGGCGTGTTCCAAACTTGAAAGAGCTTGCTTCAATTGCTGTTTATAGGAAAAATGCATCTCCAGCTATTAACAGCTCGGTATTTCCCGCTACTGAGCCTGTATTTACATGGACCAATACAGAACTTCCCAATAGCGCAAGTTCAGCCTGGGTAATAAGTTTCGGAAATGGTGGGGATCGTGTTATCGGAAAGTCTGAGGTAAGACCTGTAAGACTGGTTCATGATTAGTATTTCTCTTCGACCTCATTCTCTCCATTAGCTGGAGAGAATGAGAGTTTCTAAGCATTGTTTGACCTAATACTCAGTCATGTCATTACCATTGAAGATCTGCTTGAATTCAGTGATTTGGAAGTGAGTCATGGTTGCTCAGTGTGTGGTAGTGATATCGCAGTGTAGGATTCATGAAGCACATAGAGTTTTTATGATGAGATATGATCATAATGTTGTCGTTATTACCAAGCAGATGGCTGGTAGTCACTTTTCTATTAAGTATACCCACTGGCTGGAGCGTCCGCCCCAGTTGTCCAGAATCCTTTGACCTTTATCTTGCTGCAATCATAAAATAGCATAAGCTCGATAAAGGAAATATATTAACTATCAATAGCTTTCACGTACTATAATGCATTCTATAAGAGTATTCGATCTGTTTGTCCTTTGATGGCTTGAGATTAAATCCGGATGTCTTAATATTTCTAGTAGCATCAAGATTTGGCTGCTTACAGTGCAGACCGATACTAATTTCATGTGTGTCTGCCACGTGAAGTCACGGATTCAGGTATTAGGTAATAACAATAAAATAGGCAGGTGCCAATGGTCTGTGTGGCGTGGCTTTCCTGAGGTGTTAATACAATAATAGTGGCAGTTATTGTTTCACCCTTGTAAAAATCGGGTGCTAAGATAGTTCGTTATTATAAGCAGTTACAGATAAATAAAGACACAATCGATATAAAAAGATAAAAATAAAGGTGAAAAAAATGGCAGGAAGACCAAGTACAACTGAAATGCACTGCGGCCCCGGTTTTAGAGTTCGCAAGGAAATAGAGCGACCTGATCCGGCTCTTATAGAAGCTTTTAGTAAATACCCGACCCCAGATATTTCAGATCTGATTAATCGTCTCTACACAATGTCTGCAAATATCCACAATGTTTCCAACAAAAAAGAAATTTGTGGTCCTGCCTGTACCGTAAAAGTTTTTCCAGGTGACAACTTGATGGTGCATAAAGCACTTGATGTGGCAAAGCCAGGAGATATTGTCGTCGTAGATGCCTCTGCAAATAAAACCCATGCTGTGTTGGGTGATCTGGTCTCCAACAAGGCGAAGCATGTCGGGATTCAGGCATTTGTTATTGATGGCCTGGTACGTGATATTGAAGGTATCAGGGAGACGGGCTTGCCTGTATATGCCACTGGTGTAACGCCAATAGGGCCCTTGCACCGTGGTCCTGGAGAGCTGGGATATTCTGTTTCATGTGGTGGTATTGTGGTGAATCCTGGTGACATTATCCGTGGTGATGAAAATGGTGTTGTGGTGATTCGAAAAGATTTTGCCGAGGATATTTTAGAGCGTTTACATGTCCAGAAAGCCAGCCTGGAAACGTATGTGTCACAGGTGAAACAGGGTGTCTTCTCAAATGCCTGGGTAGATGAGATGCTAAAGCAGGGTAATTGTTCACTGGATGAGGACTAGTATCCCATGTGGCAAGACAAAGTCACACGTGTAAAACGTCTGACACAAAAAGTGATAGACAAGGCATCGCCAGGGCGCAGAGCGGAACGTGCTGCTTTTAGTGCATTGCGTAAGCGTTTTTATACAGCCTACTGGGAGAATGCAGCTGCTAGCATAGGTGCGGATATTGAAGATATGGGTAATGGCTTTTGGCAAATCAGAAAAGGTAATGCCGTTACTTTCGTACATAATGAACGAGTAATGCTTGATAATCCAGTTATATTAGCCCTGGTTGGGGATAAGGCACTGGTTTACCGCTTGCTGGCGGAGGATCATTGTCCTGTCCCCCGGTCACAGGTTTTTACTCTGGACACTATTAACAAGGCTTTTGAGTTTCAGCAAAAAACAGCGGGCGCAGTTGTTGTAAAGCCGATGGATTCCTGGGCTGGCCAGGGGGTGACGGTAAATATCAAGACAGCTGAGACTTTACAACAGGCAGCGTCATTCGCTGCGCAGTTTGGTGAGAAGCTGCTGGTTGAAAACCATATTGCTGGAGACTCGTATCGGCTACTGTTTCTCAATGGTGATTTTATTGATGCTGTGCGGCGCGATTCACCACAGATCACGGGTGATGGAAAATCAACCATCAAACAATTGGTTGCTGCTGAGAATGCCTCCCGTGTTTCCGGACAGGAAATCACGGCATTGAGTGCCTTGCGTATTGATGCAGACTGTAAACGAACTTTGCAGGAATCTGGCTTTTCCCTGCAATCGGTACTGCCTGAAAATAAAACCATCAGGGTAAAAAAAGTAGCGAACCATAATTCACGTTATGAAAACCATAGTGTGACAAAGCAGGTACATCCGGAAATCATACAGCTAGGTAGTGAGATTGCATCGCGATACCGTATTGAGCTGGCTGGTCTTGACATTATTACCACTGATATTTCAAAACCATTGGCCGCAACGAGCGGTGTGATTAATGAAATTAATACGACGCCGGGCTTGCATCATCATGCGTTAATTTCCAAACCTGATGAGGCAGCGCCTGTGGGTGGAATGGTGCTTGATTATATTTTGCGACACTACCCTATTGAAAGGTAGCTATGAGTCTGTCAGAAAGTATTGCAGTAGTAGGGCGTGGCTTATACACTGCATGCTTTGTTTGGTACAGGTTGTGGCTCAAGCCTGTAATCGTTGAGAATCATCATTAAACCAATATTCCTCTTGTTATGCCAGCACATAAAGTACCTGTTATTATCTTGGGCGGAATGGAAAATTCTCTGTCCGTTGTCCGTAGCTTGGGGAGGCGCGGCATTTCAGTTTCCGTAGCCTCCCTGCCACGCTGTGGTGCTTTTTATTCACGCTATATTGATAAAAAATATGTCATTCCAGCAGGGACTTCGCGTGAAGCCTATTTCAGAGAGCTGCTGCTGGGAGAAAATAGTGAGCAGCATCACGGTAGTATCGTACAGGCGTGTGATGATGCAGCGATTGAGTTTATTATTGAGAATCACCAACAACTCAGCCAGCACTACAGGCTGGACGTGCATAAGCCTGAACTACAGAAAGCCATGCTGGACAAGCAGGAGACCCTGCGTATGGCAAAAGAGGCAGGCATAGGTATCCCTGAGTTCTGGAATATCGATTCATTGGAGGATATTGCCCAAATTGAGGATGAAATTACTTTTCCGGCGATTATTAAGCCCATCCACTCACACCTTTTCCAGAAAGCTTTTGATGGTAAAAAACTGATCCAGATAAACAATAAGGCAGAGCTGAATGAGCAAGCTGCGTTGGTTGTTGAAAAAGGACTGGAGTTTATGATTTCAGAGTTAATCCCCGGTCCTGATACTCAAAATAGCAGCTACTACACGCATATTGATGATGAGGGAAATGAGCTTTTCAAATTTACCAAGTACGTAATTCGTCGTGATCCACCTAATTTTGGCGGTGCCTGTTGCCATGGAACGCAGTGGCTACCGGAGACAGCTGCCCTGGGTGAAAAGTTCTTCCGTGCTATCGGTTTTACCGGACTGGCGAATATTGAATTCAAGCAAGATCCACGTGATGGCACTTTGAAAGTAATTGAATGCAATATGCGTTATACAGCCGGACAGGAATTGGTAACTCGCTCTGGTGTGGATATCCCATATCTGATTTATCAATATCTAACGGATAATAAGCAGCCTGTGGTGACCGATTACAAGCAAGGGATGCAATACTGGTATCCACGTGAAGATTTTCGTTCTTTCCGACAGCTTGCTGCGCGTGGTGAATTATCTTTTGGGGGCTGGCTAAAAAGCGTGCTGCATATTCCCACCGTTTTTCCATATTTCAGGCTACAAGACCCCATGCCTTCTTTAGTGCTTCTAAAAGCCTGGGTTTCTGATTATTTGCCATGGAAGAAATAATAGCCAACAAGGTAGAACTGCATCGTTTTGCAACTGAAATATTACAAGCAAGCGGTGCGGATAAGGATGAAGCTGCTGTTGTAGCTGATGTACTGGTGTGGTGCGATCTGGTTGGACGAGATAATCAGGGTGTCTGGCGATTGCCTATTCTCACTAAGCGCATCGAAAAAGGGCTGGTTAATACGCCATGTAACTATACGGTTGAGTCAACCGCGACCTCGGCAGCTATTGTTGATGGTAACAGAGGTATGGGGCACTACGTAGCTCATTGTGCAATGGAAGAAGCCATAAAGATTGCCAGACAAGCGGGCATAGCTTTTGTGGGTGTTAAGGATAGTAATTTTTTTGGGGCAGGGGCATATTATATCCAGCAAGCTGCTGCGGCAGGCATGATTGGTATTGCAGCCAGCAATTCTTACCCCAAGGTTGCAGCATACAATGGTGTGAGTTCGGTGTTAGGCACCAACCCATTTGCTTTTTCTGCACCTCGCCAAAACGGTCATAGTATCTTGCTGGATATGGCAACTTCTGCCAGTGCTGGCTCCACCATCAGAAAATGTATAGAAAACTGCGCAGAGTTGCCAGATGGGATTGCAGTTGATAGTGAAGGAGCATATATTAAAGATCCCACGCAAGTCGAAAAAGGGACTATTCTGCCTTTTGGTGGTGCTAAGGGATATGGCTTGTCATTGATGGTCGAAATATTAAGCGGTGTTATTACGGGCGCCGGTTATTCGCATGGTGTCAAGTCCATGTATAAAAACTTCGAAGAAAGCGGCAATAACGGGCATTTCTTTATCGCAATTGATATTGAAAAACTGATTCCGATACAGGACTATTATCTGCGCATAGAGTCATTTATAGCGCTATTACGAGCATCAGGTCCAGCAGGAACAACGAAATCAGTGATGCTACCGGGCGAGTTTCGTTGGGAACAATATGAACAGAATCTGTTGAAGGGAGTAAAAATCAATAGGGCAACGACAGAGGCACTTAAAGAGCTTTCTGGGCGCTATAAGGTTGCTTTACCCATGTAGTGTTCTGAAATTCGGCACATAATCTTAAAGTATCAGTTGCAGAAGCTGTCCGGGCTGTAGTTTATGCTCAATCCGCATGTTTGCTTCTTGCTCTTTATAATAATGCACCGTTTTTGAGTGATTATTAATCGTGAAGAGTATATCGTAAACCCATTTGAAGCCAGGTTGTAAAGTATTCAACTATGCTAATAGACTGCACAGCCTCCTAGATTCAGACAAAGAATGAGCTGCGGCTTTTAGTACTTGTATCCTGGCTAATCCTCTCTTTGAAAAAAACCTGCTTCAGACAAATGTTTCGAAATTCTGTATAGAGCCACATAATAATATGCGTAACCTTGTTCTTAAAATCATGCAAACTGGCGGAGCAAAGATTTATTCTGTTCTGCTGGGGATTATTACGCTGTCAATAACTGCACGATGGCTAGGACCGGAAGGGCGTGGGATAGTGGCCTCGATCACAACATGGGTAAATCTTTTTGCTGAAGTAACGGCCATTAGCTTGGGTTCGGTTTTAATTTTCAAGGCAAGCAAAGGGCGTGATGACAAGTGGCTGCCCACTGTCTTGGGAACATTGTTTGGACACACCCTGATTGTTAGTATATTTAGCTGGTTACTAGTGGCTCTTCTATATATAGGTGGGCAACACTGGGGATGGGTGAAAGCTCTGGATAATCTCCCAGCTATTCCTTTAATGGTGGGTTTTCTTGTTCTGCCTCTTATCCTGTGGGAGGTTTACACCAATGCCCTGTTAAATATCGAGGACAGGTTAAGTGCTTTTAACCGGTTTCAGGTAATGGGTAGTACGTCAAACAGTGTATTTATCGTACTGTTAGTGGTTATTGCCGACTTTGGTGTGCTGGGTGTTTTAATTTCCAAAATCATCTGGCAGTCTATCATCGCCTTTGGCGGCATAAGAGAGCTGCTTAAACGCTCAACTACTCGTCTTTCCTACAGTTATACGCTCTACAAGGACTTATTGAAAAATGGCATAAAAATGCACCTTGGCACCATCGGTGCGATTATGACTACAAGTATTGATGTGGTCATGGTCAATGCCTATTTGGGAAATGAAGCGACCGGAATTTATCAACTGGCAGTGCAAATGTGTCAGATGCTGTTAATTGTATCTTATGCAGCAAATACCGTTTTACAGGGTGAGTTGACCCGTAAAGGTGTGCATGGAGTATGGCCATTTCAGAAAAAAATATTATTTCTAACACTGGCTTTTATTATTTCTGTATCCATCTTTTCTGGTTCTACCGCAAAGTGGTGGTTAATCTGGCTGGCAGGTGAAGAGTTCAGGCAGGCGATTCCAGTATTTCAGTTACTCTTGATGACCATTGTTGTTAACACTTTTACAACAGTTATGAGTGTGCAATGGATTGGCAGGGGCTGGTTCTTGCTGAACTCAACCATAACGCTAATAAAGGGCACTATGAATATTGGCTTGAATGCAGTGCTTATACCTGAATTTGGCATCTTTGGTGCTGTATATGCCACCATTGGTGTGGTCAGTTTTTCACTATTAGTAAATATCTTGATGTTTATTTATTTTGAACTTGATGCGCGGCGCCATAATAAACTTTCACCAGGATCATCATGAAAACAGACCAGAAAATCCGTGTTGTCCTGTTGATTGATAGTCTACATGCACCAGCCTGGGTGTATCGTTCTATCGAGCAGATAAAGCTGCTTGAAGGTGTGCGTATTTGTGGTGTGCTGGTTTGTCCTGCTGTCATAGAAAAGCAAGTATCCAAGGTTATTCACCATAAACTTGGCGAGTTGCAAAGCCGGTTATTTGATGGGGATATAGGTGGTCCTGACTATAGGGAAAAAAGAGACCTGACTAATCTGCTGGGTGGAGATTTGGTTAGGTCTATAGGCTCGACGAACTCACCAGGTTGGGCAAATAAAATGGTAGCTGCATTAAGGCAGGTAAAAGCAGATGTGGTTATTAAATATACCGATGATGAACTTCCGGAAGTAGTATTATCAGGGCTCAAGTACGGTATCTGGGATCATCTTTTTAATGCTGGTGCAGCACACCGTAGAGGCTACGAAGGCTTGTGGGAAACATTACTGTCTCAGCCAGAAGTGGGTTCCAGTTTGCAAATTAGCCACCGGGATTTTCCCCGGCAGGCTTTGTTAAGATCTTTTTCCTGTGCTCATGAGGCATCTGTTTATGGCACGAATAACCCTAATTACTGGAAAAGCAGTTCGTTTGCATCACGTGCTTTAAAACGTCTGATGCAGAGGGGCGGTGATGCCTTTTTCGAAGGGCTTGCAAGTCAGCCGAATCAGGCGAATTCCATATCGCAGCATAACATCGATTGCCCAGGGGCTATGCAGTATGCTTATTTGCTGGCGAAAAAAACTGCTTGCAAGCTGGCAAAGAAATTCAAATACAAAAGATATTTTGAACAGTGGTTATTATATTACAGCTTTAAGCCTGATGCCCGTTTGGATTCCTCCAATCTTATTCAAATGTTGCCACCGAAGGAGGTTTTCTGGGCTGATCCACATATAGTAGTTGAAAACGAACGCTATTATATCTTTATCGAAGAGCTGCCATTTGCGACTGATAAAGGCTATTTATCAGTGATTGAGATGAGTCAGAACGGTCATTATGGTTCACCCGTTAAAATTCTGGAGCGTGACTATCACCTGTCGTACCCCAATGTTTTTCAGCATGAGGGGCAGTACTATATGATTCCTGAGACCTATGATAATGGCACAATAGAGCTGTATCGCTGCACCCGGTTTCCGGATCAATGGGAGTTTGTTATGAATCTTATGCAGGGTGTCAGGGCGGTAGATACTACGTTGTATTATGCTGATGATAAATGGTGGCTGTTCGCAAATATTCAGGAAAACCCCGGCGCATCACCTCATGATGAGTTGTTTCTGTTTTATACCGAGAGTGGTGATTTTCAGACGACTGATTGGGTAGCACACCCGCTTAATCCTGTTGTTTCAGACGTAAAAAATGCCAGACCTGCCGGTAAAATATATGAGGAAAATGGCAAAGTCTACAGACCCGCCCAGAATTGCTCTCATCATTATGGTTATGCTATGAATATCAACGAAATAACCTGCTTAAATACTGAGGAGTACAAGGAGCAGATTGTTAAAAGTATTGAGCCTGTTTGGGATAAAAATGTTATAGCAACGCATACTTATGCAAAAGCCGAAAAGCTTACTGTGCTGGATGGTATATTTCTAAGAAAAAAGTAGATACTTACCGCCACCAAACTGTTTATTACGCTGAGTAGTTACAGAAAAAACAATATATGTTTTTTTGGGCGTTCTATATTTCAATTTCGATCATGGTTAATAGTGTTCTTTGTAATATACCAATATTATCGTCACTTACCATAAAGAACTGGTTATTGCGAAAGTGAGCCAGCCCTTCATAGTTATCCATTTTCCAGCCTTTTCGGCTATCAAAAATAGCAAGGTCTTCGACCGGGCAGGGCAAATATTTTTTACATGATTCCAGCCTGATTCTGCGCAGACCTATAACTATTGGTTGTAAAGGGCTTGGCCATGACCGCTCAAGAATAATGATGCTACCGTCCTCAGCAATATCAATGCTGGTGACGCCGCTTTCAGCATAGGGAAGCGATGGAAATTGCCAGCGCATCTCGCCCAGTTCCGGGCTGATTGCATAAAGTACGCGGCGCTGCCGAGCTTCTTTTTCCATAAATAGCTCGGTTGCAACGATGATGCCGTAGCTGGGGTGAACAAGAATACTTTCCAGGCTGGTATTGCGTTTGTAGTAGTTTTCCGGTCTTTCCAGTTTGCCAGGTAATGGTAACGTGAAACGCCATTGTCCAGAGCTGGAATAAGCTTCAACCCTGGTGTGTCCCTCGAAAGAAACAAGTAGTACCGTGTCATTTTTCTGCTGATTATTGGCATTGAGTAGTGCCAGACCTTCAGCATCACTTTTGGTTAAACTGGCAAGCGGTTTGCCCTGTTTGCTTAGCAGGGGTACAGCTGAGAGAGGATGAACACTGCTTAGGAATCCTTTATGCATATCAATCCTGAAGCGGAATAAGTAGCCATTGTCCGAGATCGCATAAAGTGTATTGGAATCAGCTTCCCAGGCAAGATCAGAAAGCTTGCCTACAGTGATCCCGTCTACTACCAGAGACTGTAAATCCAGCGTACCCAGGTGGCGCACTTTCATATAGGTATCACCTTCGGAAAAGTGGGGTGATAATTCAAAGGCACTTGTTCTTGAAATAAAAAAAGACCAGATAATAGATAAAATAGAAAGCAGGGCTAGAAAAAAGACTAGCTTGTATTGTGTAGATAGTTTCATTCTGCACTCATGGCGAGACGGAAACCCGAGTGGTAATCCTGATGCCACTTTTGTTGATACGCACGGTTCGACAAGCGAGCATCCCATGGGTCATTAAACCATGATCCTCCGCGCAGGACGAGGTTTCTGCTGGTGTTTATATCGGCACAGCGAGTTTCATCGCCTTTATATTGCGGGTCATAAGCAGAGCATGTCCACTCCCAGACATTCCCCAGTACATCATAAATTCCCCAGGTATTAGGAGGATAGGATCCAACAGCTTGCAACTGGTTTGCATCATCCCAGTTTCCACTACAGCCATCACAATTAGCCTGGCCTGCCCATTGAGCATCTCCCCAGGGATGTTGGGAAGTAGTGCCAGCGCGTGCCATGTACTCCCATTCTGCCTCAGTGGGAAGACGGTAAGGTTTGCCAGTAGCCTTGCTTAACCACTGGCTAAAAAGCATGGCTCCAGTCCATGAGATTTCAATGACAGGATAATTCTCATAGCCTGGCTCAACAGAGTAAACACCATTCTCATATAGAATATGGCTGTCGCGATCTTCATGTTTCACTTCCAGTAAAGGATGCTTGTCTTTAGCTCTTTTATGTGTACCAAGCGCATTCAGGAAAGGGACAATTTGCTTATTTGTAACCTCAAAAAGTGCAATATAGAATGGCTTAACCTGAAGTTCGTGAAGGCGTTCATCCGCCTCACAATTGATATTGTCAGCAAAGCAACCAATTGTGATATCGCCAGCAGGCAGGTAAAGCATGTCGGGTTCCAGTGGGTACACAAAATCAACGACAGGCTGGGTGGTTGAGGTGGGGGTTGCCTTCTTGTTTAAGGCGAGAGATGTCTCATTAAGTAAAAGCAAGAGATAGGCAAAACTCAATCCTATCAGGATAGTAGTAATGCCTGCCTTAAGCGGCTTCACATGACCTTCCATGTCATTCAGCCTTTAAATGTGTCTTCAAGCAATGTTGCATGCTTATTACTCTTGCAAGATCCTTGTACTCAAGCATAAGTGAGTATTTGGTACATGAAGTGGAGTCTAGTCTAATAAAGGTAGAAAAGCAGCAAAATATCAGTAATTAAGCTTTAAAAGCTAGATATCACGGATCCAGGAAGTTAGTACAGCAACTTGACCGCGATATCAGATGATTTCATTAATACGACCTGACACCTAATTAGCGATACTACTCGTAATGCTTCTCATCGGTATGATGAAGGGAATAACTGATGGATAAAATGCGATAAGCTGTAGATAGGGTAAATTGATGGGTTTGTTCGGCTAAGGTATGCTCTTTGAGCGATGAGTATTTGTGTAAGGCAGCTAAATTGATTTATTTACTTGCTTTTGAACTCAGTTGTTAATTTTTATATCCAGTTTGAGTGTCAGGTCGATCCTTCTATAAGGATAGTATCTGCCGTGTTTTTTAAATTATATTTTGGGCTATTAAACAAACATGGGTCTACGTAAAATTTCGAAAATGTTTGGCATCTTGCTACTGCTATTTTTTTCACAGCAGTCATATTCTGCCATCACTCTGGGCAATAGTAGCCAACAGTCAGGTGGCGCTGGTGGCATCAGTTTCAGCCACACCCTGAGCAGTGGTAGCAACCGCGCAGTAATAGTCGGCGTCTCCATCGAAGCCAATGGGTACATAGGCCGTGTTAGCAGTATTAGCTATGGTGGCATC
>JALVFC010000229.1 GCA_027030285.1 Thiotrichaceae bacterium
ATCGGGATGATGGAGATGGTAATGCAACAACCTGTACGGGTGCTACTTTAGTGGATAAAGCTATTGATCTGACAACAGTCAATCAGTCAGATGTCAGTATCCGCAAGGAGCAGTCAGCGGATAATAATTGTGATGGAGTTTCGGATAACGGAGTGTTTACCACAACCTCCTTTGCCGTAAGTCCACAGGCTTGTGTTGTATATCGTCTGACGGCAACCAATGCGGGTTCGAAGCCAGTAAACAATGTACGTATTACGGATGCGACGCCAACATTTACAGTATTCCATGCAGCTGGTGGTTTACCGTCAGTAACGCAGGGTAATATTACAGGTGGTGCTGATGGCACGGAAGGAAGTATTACAGGGGGCAGTGTCAATGGTGCTGCTATTACACTTGCACCAGGGCAGTCTATGGTACTTAAGTTTGGTGTCAAACTGGATTAAATGATTTTTAGTGGTAACGAAACTCAACGTCGTTGCCTTGTTCTCTAACAAACTGTAAATAAAAAGCCCCCTGCCTGAGAAAGGCAGGGGGCTTTATCATCTAAGGTAAACTCCCGAATCAGTGCATTATGGTGTTGTCACCTCTGCTGCTGTCATTGCCAGTCTGAGTGCATGGTCTTGTTTACCAACAAATACCCAGGCAGCATCAAATGGGTCAAGATTTCCACCAGATGGAGTGAGTGACACATAGTTAGTACCATCAAACTTGAAGGCTGTATCGGCCATTACGCAACTTGGATCAATGGGTGAATGAACACAGGCATTTGTGCCACCAACATCAGGATCGGCTGATGCCAGGTCTAATAAACCACCATCTGGTTTGACGACTTTTGCTGTACTCCAGGGAGTAGACAGGCGGAAAGGTGAGCCAATCATATTCCACTTACCGTTGGTTGAGTCTCCGATAAGCGGAACATCAATATTGGTGTTGTATTGACCGTCAACATCAACTGTGATGCCATTGCTGGTAGTGATAAACCAGTACCCTACACCTTCTTCCAGATCGTCTGTTAAGGCAACCTGTACATAGTTATTAACGGTTGGGTCATATCTCCATAATACCCAGGTTGTTCCATACTGGGCTACATCCAGGTCATCACCGAACTGATCCTGTAGTTTGGCAGATGTGGAGATACCCAGTTGACAGGGCATTGATAACATTTTCCATTGATTGGCAGTGGGTGAGAATGACTTGGAGCAGGGTGAGACAGTATTAAAGTGCCAGGTAAAGCCATCATTTAAGTAAATATCTGCGCCACTGATGCTCAAATGATTGTTCTGTATGTCAATACCGCTAGCAGCACAGACAGCAAAACCTGTTTGGCTATTATCAAAACCGACATTGATATCACAGTCTGCTGCGTTGCTAATACCACCATAGGTGAGTTTGAGCGAGTAGTCATCGGCAGTATTGGCTATTGTATCAAGCCCACTTTCTGCCAGCCTGATGGTTGCAACACCATCATGGGTTAGGGTGCGTTGTGCTTCATCAAAAAACTGTCCCTGCTGCATCACTGCCTCAGTATTGGGAGCACCAAAAAGTGGGGAAACATCTCTATCGCCATTGGCAACGGAGCTGTGACCCACAGGCAAACTATTGGTACCCCGTGCATAGGTTGTTGAATCAATGATACTAGCTATGCTAAATGGGTTATTGTTGGAGATTCTGAACCAGTGTAAATTGACATCATCACCTCTATTATCATCTGTTGAGCCTATAACCCCATCTGCACCACTGCCCAGGTCAAATGATCCATTGCTGCCCCGAGTCGTTTTTGTAAAGTTGCGATCAGGATCGCCAAGTCCACTTTCTGTAGCCAGATTGACATGTGCCAGCCCAATACAGTGTCCCATTTCATGCAAGATAACCGACTCCACATCAACATCACCACCGGGAACATTGTTCAGGAGGTTTGAAGTGGTAGGCTTTAGTTCATTCCAGGTTGCAATAGCATCCCGAACGGGTTGTTCCAGATTTGCGGTATTTGATGATGTTGGTCGAATACATACTTTCACATTAAGATCTCCGCCAGTGCCTGTGTAGCCAGATGGATGTGTAATGACATCGATGCCATTTGCATCTCCAGCAAAAATATAAGCTCCTGCCTGTGCGTAACCTGAGAGAGCGAGCAGGCTAAATGTGACAAGACTGCAAATGTGTTGTCTGCTTAGCCCTGTTGTTGTACGAGTATTTTTTTTCATGAGTTATCCCCAACTTTTGTCCAGTCTGATGTGTCCAGAATATTTTGCAGCATAATGCGCAGTTTTTGTGTTTTTTGCAGCATCGGTATATCAGGATGCTGTTTGGCTGTGACGGATAGATCTTTTTGCTCTATTTTTTTGGTGGCAGATTTGCCAATTGTTTCATTGCTTGAGCCACTAGGAGCTGTAGATAACTCAATAATGGTTGTAGTGCTATCCATGACAGCGAAATAGGTTTTGCCTTTACCTTCGATTTGCTCCTGCTGTGCCTCACGAAGTGCAATTTCTTCAGAGAGTTTTTTAGCGCTATAGCCAACAATTTCAGGGGCTGAAATGAGTGACTTCAAGGCTTGTAATTGTTCATCAGAAAGTTGCCCTTGATAGGTGCCAGCCCGTTTCATATATACTGGGAACACAGCTTTCATGCTGCCATCAGAATATACGGTGAGTAATGGTTCGCTGTTTCCTTTTGGCAAGAGTTCGTGTTGGTAAGTGTAAGTAACTAATGTACCCGGTACTGAGTTGGCAGCGTAAGCAGATATTGCTAAGAGTGCGAACATTAAGCTCGCCGGAATAGAGAGTTTAATAAACCTGAACATTGGAAACTCCTTTGTGTCTAATAAGTTGACAAGGTGGATCGACATCTGAGGGGGTATATTTTTTAGAGACTCCTCTGCAGAGGATGTGTAGTATCAGTTGCGGCCCGTGAGTAATATATAAGCTAGCAAATAAACTGCTTTTATACAAACCTTATTTCTATATCAATAGTACCTACTCAGGGTAATTGTCTGTAAGGCGGTGAGTGATTGATTATTGAGGCTTCGGCAGCAGGGATGCTGCCGTAGAGCTTACAGGGGGGTGTATTTATAGCGTCCC